>JBNKOT010000544.1:0-9538 GCA_050294855.1 Draconibacterium sp.
TGATCTTACACTTTTTAATCAATATAAATCGGAAGGTGTTATCACTGAAGGAATGATTCCGAAACTTGAAAATGGTTTTCGTGCAAAAATGAAAGGTGTAAAAGGAATTCTGATCACTAATCCGGAAAACATTGTTACCGGGCGTGGTACCCGGTTGATTTAGAATTTATTAATTCTTTTTTTTACTTTTCGTTCAATGTATGTCATGAAATTTTCGTCGTTTTGCGACATTTCATTTTTTTTATCGCTTCCCTCTCCTGTACATGCTCCAATTAACCAATTACTATTTTTCCAACTCTCTTTTTTTGTACACACAAGTCTGAGCTAAAAACAAGGAATTCCAAAATAAAATCGTTTTTATTTTCTTATCAAAATAATATAAAACGGCGAAAAGCAGCCATAATTATCTGATTTCAAAATTGAATAAAGAATAGAAACTTCTATTTGTCTGTAAATTTTAAGCATCATACAAACATTTATGAATCAATCGGATAAATTAATTATTTTGCAAAACGATTGAGCTATTTCAGAAAACAAAAATCAAATAACTGGTAACGCTCAAAACTATTTCTAACATCAAAAACTAAATGAACATGAACTTAAAAACGAATTCAATATTCAACACCATATTTTCTGTTTTTATTTCTATTCTACTTTTATCGTCTTGCGATTCGGACAACTGGCCACAATTCAGGGGGCCAAACAGTAATCAACTTACTTCGGAAAAAGTATTGCCGCTCGAGTGGAGTACGGAAAAAAACCTGAGCTGGAATTACAATTTACCAGGAAGAGGTTGGTCGTGTCCGATTGTTTGGCGAAACAAAGTATTTTTTGCAAATGCGGTTTTAGACGATCCTTCGGTAATGCCTGATGTGCAGGAAGGAAGAAGATTGGATAATCCGGTGGATGAAGTTTACAATTTCGAAGTAATTTGTCTCGACCTCGAAACGGGAAAAGAACTTTGGAAAAAAACAGCCTACAATGGTAAACCGCGTTACAAAACACACCGCGATAATAATTACGCACCAGAAACTATGGTTACCGACGGAAAACACGTTTATGCCTATTTTGGGATGACCGGATTATATTGTTACGATATGGAAGGTAATCTGGTCTGGGAAAAAGATCTAGGCAATTATCCGATGCAGTCGAATTGGGGAACTTCATCGTCGCCAATATTGTACAAAAAAGTTTTGTACATGCAGATTGACAACGAAGCAAATTCGTTTGTGGTTGCCATGGATTCAAAAACCGGAGACGAAATCTGGCGCAGAAAACGTGATGAAAAATCGAATTGGGGGACACCAATTATTTGGAAAAATCCCATGCGAACCGAGTTAGTGGTTCAAGGATTAAAAACACGGTCTTACAATCCCGAGACAGGAGATTTGCTGTGGGAACTAGATATTCTAGGAGGTAGAAATATTGCTTCGCCAACTGCTTCTGGCGACATGCTCGTTGTAGGAAACGAAACTCGCCAAAATGGCGGCGGAACATTATTTGGAGTAAAGGCAGGAGCTTCAGGCTATATTTCATTAAAAGAGGGTGAAACATCGAACGAGTTTGTGGCCTGGACAATTCCTGAATCGGGAATTGCAATGGCATCGCCACTAATTTATAAAGGGCTGATTTACATTGTTGACCGAAACCGGGGGCAAATTTATTGTTATGATCTGGCAAGCGGAGAAACAATATATCCGGGAACAAAAATCAGCGATGCCGGGGCTTTTGGGGCTTCTCCCTGGGCTTTCGACGATAAAATATATTGCCTCGACGAAAATGGAACAACACATATAATTCAGGCCGGGTCTGAATTTAAAGAATTAGGTAAAAATAAACTCGACGATATTTTTGGGGCATCAACGGCCATCGCAAAAAGTTCATACATTTTTAGAGGAGAAAAAGGAATTTATTGTATCCGTTAAGATACGTATGTTACAGCATTATATTCTTTTTGTACAATTGAAAAATCACCGACACAGTAGTCGTTGTAATATTTTTGACGAATTTCTTACCGAGATCACTCAATTTTTGTATTCATCCGGATATTGAAAGTTTTGTCAAAAAAGACACCTCCAGTATTAATATTCCACACAGTCTGTTAGCTATCAACACATTGAGCCGAACGAGCAGTATTTATAAGGATTGAGATTAAAATAGTATAGGCATAAATTAAAAAGTTTCACACCTCCATCAAACCAAAAATTACTGACTCCAAATCAGCAAATTACTGACACGGTTTTCAGTATTATTTTGCAGAAATACATCGCACGATTTATTTAATTTACAGCATACAAATTTATAAACACAATTTAAATTTACAATCATGAAAATTCTACTATTCATTGTTTTTGTAGCCGCCATTGTTGGCCTGTTTGTTTCGTCAGTTATTATGTACAAACTTATTAGTGGCAAACATTAAAATTAGTATGCTTGTATGTTAACCGTACTCATTTTATATTTCCTGTACAAATTCATCATCAGGGAACCGGTGCGAATAAAAGTATTATGGGAAACAAGAAGAAAATTGTACTTCTTGTCTTTAATAAGAATTAAATATTTGCGTCGACTTTTTGCCTAAAAAGCATATTTCTGTACTGAATCTAAATTGTCAGTTATCGCTGAGATAGTTATAATATGACCAATCTAGCAGACTTATCAACAATTCCTTTTTCTCGGAAGCTTGATTAAATGATAGTCAATCGACGACTAAAAGAATGCAGGTACTAATGAAAAGAAATCAATAAAAATCTTTTAATACCCTGCGGCCTGCCCGTCTTTTCTCGATTCTGAAGCCCCGTAATAAACTTTATTTTTCTTGTCGTACATAATGGCCTGGTAACCGCCGTACGGACCTTTTGCATAACCAATTTTATGTCCTTTGCTCATTAAATCGCGAATGGTTTGATACGAAAAACCTCTTTCCAACGAAACTTCTCCGCCATCTGTCATTGTGGTTCCAGTTGGCTGACTCGATCCATCGTGACTAATTCTTGGTGCGTCGCCGGCTTCCTGCAAATTCATTCCGAAGTCGATCAAATTACAAACAATCTGTGTGTGACCCTGCGGTTGCATCGCTCCCCCCATCAGTCCAAAACTGACAAATGGCTCGCCATCTTTGGTAATAAAAGCCGGAATGATAGTATGAAATGGTCGTTTATGCGGCTCATAAACATTCATGTGATCTTCGCGCAAGGCAAATAATTCGCCACGGTCCTGCAAAATAAAACCAAGTTTCCCGGGTGTCATTCCGGACCCCATTCCGCGGTAATTACTTTGAATCAGCGAAACCATGTTTCCGTCTTTATCGGCAGTGGTTAAATAAATGGTATTCCCCATTTCGAGTTCTCCGGCCGGATACGATCGGGCAGCGCGATTTTCGTTGATCAATTCTGCACGTTTTTTTGCATATTCTTTTGAGATCAATCCTTTTATTGGGATCTTGTTAAAATCCATGTCGGAGTAATATTTTGCACGGTCTTCGTACGCCAGTTTTTTTGCTTCGATAAACAAGTGCATGTATTCGGGCGATCCAAAGCCCATGCTTGCAATGTCGTAGTTTTCAAGAATGTTCAACATTTGTAAAACTGCGGTTCCTTGTCCGTTTGGTGGCAATTCCCAAACATCGTAACCCCGGTAATTGGTCGAAATTGGCTCCACCCATTCCGACATATGATCTTCAAAATCTTTCATACTTAAAAAGCCGCCTTGCTCGCGAACATACGAAACGATTTTTTCGGCAATTTCACCTTTATAAAAAACATCGCGTCCACCTTCTGCAACCATTTTTAAAGTGCTGGCCAAATAAGGATTTTTAAAAACTTCTCCTTTTTTTGGTGCTTTCCCATCGGGCATAAATATCTCTTCGAAACCCGGAAATCTTTTTAACGACCTTGAATTACTTCCCCAGTAATATGCAATCAATTCGGTTAAGGGGAAACCGTTTTCGGCGTAATGAATAGCAGGATTCAGCACCGCTGTCATCGGAAGTTTTCCAAACTTATTGTGCAATTCAAACCAGCCATCGACACAACCAGGAACCGAAACCGGAAGTGGCCCCAACGAAGGGATTTTTTCGTAACCATTTTCTTTAAAATAGTTAAGCGTTAAATCGTAAGGCGACCGTCCGCTGGCATTTAATCCGTAGAGTTTTTTTGTTTTTGCATCCCAAACAATGGCAAACAAATCGCCACCCATTCCGTTTCCGGTAGGTTCAACCAATCCTAAAACGGCGTTGGCTGCAATGGCCGCGTCGATGGCATTTCCACCCGATTTCAAAATATCGAGCGCCGCCTGTGTTGCCAATGGCTGACTGGTACACGCCATTCCGTTTTGCGCGATAACTTCGCTGCGCGTTGCAAATGTTAGACCGGTTACACGATCTTGCGCAAACCCGGAAAATATAAAGCATAAAATGAAGGTAGTTACTGCAATTTGTTTCATTATAATAGATCTCAAGTGAAAGTTTTATTTTATAGGAAGTTTTAAAAATAACAAAATTTCTTCGCTCAAAATGTTATAAATTCAAAGTATCTTTGAGTTCCTTTGTAAACCTGATCACAAATATTCTGGTAAAAGAAAAACGAAACAGCAAAAATGGAAAGATTCCTCTCGCAAACTGCAAAATATATTTATGAAAAACACAGCAACGAATTAGACCAAATTTGTGTGGTATTCCCCAACCGCCGATCGGGCGTATTTTTTACTTCATATTTGCAGAAAGAGATCTCACGTTCGGTTTTAGCGCCCGAAATCAGTACCATTGGCGAATTAATTTCGGATTATTCCGATTTGCATAAAGGAGAAAAACTTCACCTGATTTCGATTCTTTATACCATTTTCAGGAAACACACAGGCACCGCCGAAACCTTCGACGAATTTTATTTCTGGGGCGAAATTCTGCTGGCCGATTTTAACGATATCGACCGATATTTGATCGATGCAAAAGACATTTTCACCAACATTTCGGATGTTAAAGAAATCGAATCGATCTTTGATTATTTGTCGCCGGAACAAAAAAAAGCCCTCGAACATTTTTGGGGAAGTGTAGCGATTAACGACAAAAAAGAGTTTGAACAAAAACATGTCGAAATCTGGAAAAAATTATTCCCTGTTTATACCGAATTCAAAAAAGTATTGGCAGAAAAACAGCTCGCTTTTGGTGGAATGATCGATCGCGAAGTGGTTGAAAACATTCAGGAAAAGAACTATAAATTTGATTTTAAGAAATATTATTTTGTTGGATTAAATGCATTAAACGGCTGCGAGAAGAAATTTTTTACGTTTTTGCAACGGCAGAAAAAAGCTGAATTTTTATGGGATTACGATCAGTTTTATATGCGCGACGACAAAAATGAAGCCGGCGGGTTTATGCACGAAAACCTTCGTTTGTTCCCGGCTCCCGAAGACTTTTCTTTTGATGACAAACGATTTGAACAAAGTAAAAACATTGAGCTGGTAGCCGTTTCATCCAACTATGGGCAGTCGCAGCAAATCCCATTTTTCCTGAATAAAACGAAATCTGATTTCCTGAAAGAATTCGATAACACGGCCATTGTTTTGGCCGACGAGTCGCTCTTGTTTTCTGCCCTGGGAGCAATTCCTGAAGATACAGGAACAGTAAATATTACCATGGGTTATCCGGTAAAAAACTCGATGATTTATGGATTTCTGACGCTGATTGTTAGTTTGCTGAAAAACAAAAAGGAAGACGAAAAACGTGGTAAATATGTTTATTACCGTTATGTAACCGACATTTTAAATCACCAGCTTCTAGGCTATTGGAAAACAAAAAAAGAAATCGAATTTCTGAACGAAGTAAAACTAAAGAACAAAATTACCATCGAACTTGAGTCGCTCGATTTTACCGATTTCCATAAGATACTATTTACGCATCCGGCAAAAGTTGAAAACTACAGTCGTTATTTTTTAGATGTTTTAAGCGCTGTTTATCGTCAACTAAAAAGCAGCGATTCAGGAAATAAAATGCTGCTTGAAATCATCTATTCCATCTTTCAGGCCATCGAACGGCTCGAAGCAGTTGTAAATAATGTTTCGAAAGAACAAAATATTGAAATCAGTCAGGCGGTTTATTTTAGATTGTTCACACAATACCTGGGAAATATTTCGGTGGCATTCGAGGGCGAACCTTTAAGTGGTGTGCAGGTAATGGGAATTTTGGAAACGCGTTGTCTGGATTTTAAAAACCTGATAATTCTCGGACTCAACGAAAATAAATGGCCGCGAACTTTTACCGCACCGTCTTTTATTCCTTACAACATCCGAAAAGGTTTCGGATTACCCGGCATCGACGAACAAGATGCCATGTATTCGTACTATTTTTATCGTTTGCTGCAGCGGGCAAAAAATGCAACGGCAACTTACAGTGCTGTAAAACAAGGAATTAGCACCGGCGAATTAAGTCGATATGGTTACCAGTTGCAATACGATTCTTCGCATCGTCCGAAAATGCTAAATCTCGATTATTCGTTTGCCAACACTCCGGCCACTCCCATCGAAATAAAAAGTTCGAAACAAATTGTTGACAAACTTTTAAGTAATAACAGTGAAAAACATCCGCTTTCGCCAAGTGCCATCAACACTTACCTGCAATGTACATTGCGTTTTTATTTCAGGTATTTGATGGAGCTGAAGGAAGATGAGGAAGTAAAAGAAGAAATTGACGGGATGATTTTTGGGAATATTTTTCACGATACAATGGAAACCCTGTACAAGCCATTTGTGGGAAAAGTTATGGAGAAATCGGATTTCGAAGCGATTCAAAAGAACAAAGTTCACCTCGAAAACGAAATCAGAAAACAAATCGGAAAACATTATTTTGATCAAGAATACAGCAATAAAAAACCGGTTGTTCTCGAAGGAAAAATGTTGCTGATTTTCGACAATTTAAAAACCTACATCAAACAGCTGTTAAAAGTCGATCGTGAAATTGCCCCCTTAACCATCGAAAGTCTGGAGCAAGAATATAAATCTTCGTTCGAAATCGATTTAAATGGAAAAGCAACTACCATTAGTATTGGCGGAAAAATTGACCGCGTCGACCGGGTCAACGGAATCACACGGATTTTAGATTATAAAACAGGAAATGTAAAATCCTTCTCTTTTACTAGCATCGACGAACTTTTTGAACGCGATAGCAAATCACCAAAGAAAGAAATTCTACAGGCACTTATTTATACCTGGGCACTTACTGAAGTTTCGGGGAATAAAGAAATTCAGCCAGCCATTTACAGTTTAAGAAAATTATTTGAAGAGAATTTTTCTCCCGAAATAAAATGGAATAAAAGTAATTTTGAATACGAAACGCACAAAGACGAACTTTTAGCGAATTTAAAAGGATTGGTCAGCGAAATTTATTCTACCGAGAACACATTTTCGCAAACCAAACACCTCGATAAATGCGGCTATTGTCCGTATAAGAAAATCTGCCAACGTTTTTAATCGAAATTGCCGAAAGAAGATTGAGTTATAAGTAAGAATGAATACGAATCAAGGATTGAATCCTCTCCGGGATTTTTTTCAAAACAAACTGTATTTCCACGAGTTACACCTACGGTTATTGAAATTAAATCCTTTCAGGATAAACTCCTTATTCCCATGAGTCAAGGACTATCGAGGAATTTTTTGTACAAATCGGGGCGTAATTTTTTTGTTCGTTCAATCGCCTGATCTTGTTTCCAGTCGTCAACCAGTTTGTCGTTTCCGCTTAATAAAACATCGGGTACTTTCATTCCCTTGTATTCTGCCGGGCGCGTGTAAACCGGCGGACTCAACAAATTATCCTGAAAAGAATCGGTTAAAGCAGAAGTTTCGTCGGAAAGTACACCGGGTAAAAGCCGAACCACACTGTCGGTGATAATTGCTGCAGCCAGCTCGCCGCCAGTTAAAACATAATCGCCAACCGAAATTTCCATAGTAATATACGTATCCCGAATGCGTTGATCGATGCCTTTGTAATGTCCACAAAGAATCATCAGATTCCCTTTTAATGAAAGCGCATTAGCAGCCCGTTGATTAAAAACGGTTCCGTCGGGAGTTGTAAAAATGATTTCGTCGTAGTTGCGTTGGCTTTTTAAGGTTTCAATTGCTTTTTCGATGGGTTGAATTGCCATTACCATCCCCGCTCCTTTTCCAAAAGAATAATCGTCCACTTTTTTGTGTTTGTCTTCCGAATAATCGCGCAGATTATGAAGAATGATTTCAGCCAGTCCTTTTTCTTTTGCTCTTTTAATAATCGAGTGCCTAAACGGACTCTCCAAAATCTCGGGTAAAACGGTAATAATATCAATCCTCATTGTTGTTTTTTGGCAAAGTTAACTTTTAATCGGAAATGTGACACCTGAAATAACATATCCAAATTTCTACATATCATGCCACATGCGCATACTCTTTTATTCAATTCGGCCATTATGTCATTGTAAAATTGCAATAAAATTGACTTTTGTCACTTTTTAGTCCTTGGAACAAGAATTGATTAATGTAGAACAGTATTGAATTTTTAAATATTAAACAATTAAATAAAAATAGAAAGTTATGAATTTAGTAAGATTTAGTAATCCACGTTACAACGCAAATCAAGTTTTAGTTGATGAATTATTCAACAATTTTTTCAGAAATGATTACCACGAGAGTTTTGCTAAAAACTCTGAAAAGAGTCCGGCAACGAATGTATTTGAAACCGAAAGTGAATTTAAAATTGAGGTTTTATTACCCGGATTTAGCAAAGAAGATCTACAGATGAAATTTCACAACAATCTGCTTACCATTAAAGTTGAGAAGGATGAGAAAAAAGAGGAAAACGCAGAAAACGAAGTAAAATTTAAATACGAACATCGTGAGTTTGGAGCTTTTAACTTCGAAAAACAGTATCGGGTTCCAAAGTCGGTTGACGGCGAAAAAATCAGCGCCAAATTCGAAAATGGAATTTTGAACGTTGAATTACCCAAAAAAGCAGAAGCTTTAGAAAAAGCGCCGATGGATATTAAGATAGCATAATTGATTGAGGGATAGTTTAGTTGGTATAGGTTGAAAAGCCCGGCAAAGTGAAGTGCCGGGCTTTTTTTTGATTATAAACAATTGTTTAATACATTTACTTATCGTAACTTTTATTATCAATTAACCTAAAGTTTCCCGCAACTGCAAGTTGTATAAAAACCAAATAGTTATGAAGTTAAATTTAGCCCGACCGTTCCTAATTATTACTATTTTTTCCTTTGTTTTTATTAACGAAAACAATCCACTAAGAGCAGAATCAAAATCTACAACATTGTTTTTTGATGATTTCGAAGAAACCATTAGCAACGATGCAACTTTTGCAAATTGGACAACTGAAAACATCGAAGGCTGGCAACATTGGCACATTTTTCCTGGGCAGCATATGCGTTTCGAAAATAACGACCTGGACCAGAATGATTGGTTGATTACAAAAAAAATAAACCACTATGGACTGAAAGTGCCATAGTTTTCTCTCAGACTAAAAGTCTCATGTTATTCTATGATGAAATTTGAGTCATCTTCA
>JBNKOT010000545.1:0-1549 GCA_050294855.1 Draconibacterium sp.
AACAAAACCTGGCACAATTTCAGTTGATCACACTTCCAAATCTGGCCGCCCAGCAGTTCAAAAATGGCGATACCATTAATGCAATAAATAATAATCTGGAAGCAGAAAAATTAGCTCTCGAATTGAACAACAAACGCTCGCTTTCAATTATTTACAATAATCTCGGAAGTATTTATCTAGACAGTGATCCGGAAAAAGCAACAAACTATTTGACCAAAACAATTCAGTTAAAAAACGAACTGAATTTAAAAGCGGGAATTGAAGTTGCTCAAGGGAATCTGGGTTACCTTCATTTAAAAAAGAAAGAATACAACAAAGCAATTGAATATTACAAATTGGTTGCCGGACAAGTGAATGGCAAACAACTTGTTTTTGCTTATCAGCAACTAACCGATTGTTATAAAAAGCTAAATCAACTCGACCAGGCATTTTTCTATTCCGAAAAGTCGCAAATACTTAACGACAGCATTTTAAGCACCGAAAACCAAACCGTTTTTAATGAAATTCAAACGAAATACGAAACCGAAAAAAAAGAGAAAGAAATACTCGAACTTAGATCAGAAAATCTTGCGGTTGATGTAAAACGAATTCAAAACAAAAACCTGCTCTTTGGAACACTTGGAATACTTGCGTTTACCATTTTGCTTGTTATTTTTCTGCTTAAAAACTCAAAAAAGAAACAACTGCTCATTCAGCAAAATTCAAAAATAAAAGAACAGGAATTTACTCAGCAACTTAAAAGTCAGGAATTAAATGGAATCGACGCCATTATTGATGCACAGGAAAAAGAACGAACCAGAATTGCCGATGATTTGCACGACAACCTCGGAAGCAAAATAGCAACATTAAAACTTTATATCGATGAAATCGGTGCACAGGAAAATGCTGCACCGGAGGAAAAAATTGAATTAAATTCCAAACTAAAATCCCTGGCAGACGAGACCTACAAAGAGGTTCGGAAAATTGCACACAATAAAAACTTTGGTGCCTTGATCAATAAAGGAATTATTCCTTCAATTAAAGAAATTGCCAACCAGATTTCGCTTACCAATAAATTAAAAATCGAAGTCATAAATATTAATGTAAACGAGTATTTAAAAAATAGTATTGAAATTCAAATTTTCAGAATCATCCAGGAACTCCTGACCAACATCATCAAACATGCTGAAGCAACGGAAGTTGTGGTGCAGTTTTCGCAAGATGATAAACTTTTAAATGTTATGGTTGAGGACAACGGAAAAGGTTTTGATTTGAGTAAAACAGCCTATGGTTACGGACTAACTAATATTGAAAAGCGACTGGAAAGAATTGAAGGTAGTTTTAATATTGATTCCAGCATTGGAAATGGAACAACGATAATCTTAACAATTCCCTTATGACAATAAAAGTAGCTATTGCAGACGATCATCAATTGTTTATTGATGGAATTAAATCAATTCTGGCGAAGGAATTGGGAATATCAATAATTGTTGAAGCGGCGAATGGACTGGAATTAATAAAAGCGGTGGAAAAAGGCCCATTGCCCGATATTATTATTACCGATATTCGA
>JBNKOT010000546.1:0-8445 GCA_050294855.1 Draconibacterium sp.
TGATTGAAAGATTGAAAAAGATTGAGAATAGATAACTAGGATTAAAGGCAGAAATAATTTTAAATCAAGTCAATTATTTCAACTTTTTAATTGGTTTTAAAGTTATGAACGACCAAATACACAAAGACATAAAAAGAGGACGGAGAAAAAACTTAGAACTTCCGACTTCCAGCTACTGACTTTATATTAAATTAGCACAAAAATATTTAGCATGATTAAATCAATGACCGGATTTGGAAAATCCGAATTCGAGGTGAACAACAAGAAAGTTACCATCGAAATAAAATCACTTAACAGCAAACAAATCGATATTAATACCCGAACTCCGGCACTTTATCGCGAAAAAGATATCATCATTCGAAAAGCCCTCTCAGATAAACTAATACGTGGCAAAGTTGAATTAAATATCTATGTTGAAAATTTGGGCGGCGAGTCGAATTCAAAAATCAACGAACCGATTTTAAAAAGCTACTTTACACATTTAAGTAAAATCAGTAAAGATTTAGATTTACCGGTCGATCATTCTACACTTCAGGCATCGATGCGCCTTCCCGATGTTGTAAAAACCGAATACGAAACGCTGGATAAATCAGAGTGGGATACCATTTATTCGAATATTTTAAAAGCACTGGCCGACATCGACACTTTCCGTGTTCAGGAAGGACAAGCGCTAGAAATCGACATTCTTGAAAATATCAGTAACATTCAACAGTTGTTAAGCGAAATAGAACCTTTCGAGAAAATTCGTATCGAAAACGTAAAAACGAAATTAACCGACAACCTGGAAACATTAAAATTAAACGGCAGTGTTGATGAAAACCGTTTTGAACAGGAGCTGATTTTTTATTTGGAGAAACTGGATATTAACGAAGAAAAAGTTCGCTTGGCCAATCATTGCGAATTTTTCAAAGAAACAGCAACCCAGGCCTCGGCAGGGAAAAAACTTGGTTTTATCTCACAGGAAATCGGAAGAGAAATAAACACAATCGGTTCAAAAGCCAACGAAACAAACATTCAGCGCATTGTAGTTCAGATGAAAGACCATTTGGAAAGAGTTAAAGAACAACTATTGAATGTACTTTAAAAAGTAGTTTGGAAAAAGGCAAAAGGAGAAAGCAGAAAGAATAATTGCTCACAACTTGAAGCTCTCGGCTCAAAGCTCATAACTAAATTTTAGGCATGAAAGGCAAATTAATAATATTTTCGGCTCCGTCGGGGGCAGGCAAAACCACAATTGTAAAACATTTACTACAGCAAAATTTCAATCTCGAATTTTCGATTTCTGCCACCAGTCGTACTCCACGAAATACCGAAACTCAGGGCAAAGATTATTATTTTATTTCGCAGGAGGATTTTGACAAAAAAGTTGAAACCAATGAATTTCTCGAGTGGGAAGAAGTTTACAAAGGAACCTGTTACGGGACTTTAAAAGCAGAAGTGGAACGGATTCGCGATTTAGGAAAAAATGTAATTTTCGATGTTGACGTGGTTGGTGGGTTAAATATTAAGAAGTTCTATGGAACTGAAGCGCTGGCAGTTTTTGTGCAGCCTCCATCAGTTGAAGAATTGAGAATTCGATTAAAAAAGCGGTCGACCGAAACCGAAGAAAAAATTCAAATGCGGATTGCAAAAGCAGAGCAAGAACTAAGTTTTGCCAGTCACTTCGACGTAATAATTACAAACGACAAACTGGATAAAGCGTTTTCCGATGCAGAAAATATTGTTTCGGCATTCCTTGGTCGATAAAAATTCTTTTTGTTCTTTTTTTTGATTTTTGACTTTCAACTTTGTATTTTCGACTTTGCACAATGAACTTTGAACTTTGCACTTTTGACATAAAATGAGCGATCTAATTCTCGATATTCTTGCCCCAAAGTCCAATCTTCAACTTAAAGTTGGATTGTATTTTGGATCGTATAATCCAATTCACATCGGGCATTTGGCCATCGCAAATTACTTGGTTGAATACACCGAAATCGATCAACTGTGGTTTGTTATTTCGCCACAAAATCCGTTCAAAAAGAAATCAAATTTACTCGATGATTATCAACGATTGGAAATGGTGCACCGCGCAGTTGAAGGCGATAACCGACTTCGGGTTTCTAACATCGAGTTTGGCATGCCCAAACCAAGTTACACCATCGACACACTTACCTATTTAAAAGAGCAATACCCAAAATACGATTTCAAAATATTGATGGGAACCGATAACCTCGAAAGTTTTCATAAATGGAAAAACTACGAAAGTATTGTTGAAAATTATGGTGTAATTGTTTATCCGCGACCGGGATTTGACAAATCGAAAGTAAAACATCACAAAAATATTTCGCTGGCAGAAAATGTTCCTTTAATGGAAATCTCGTCGTCGTTTATTCGAAATGCCATTCACGAAGGCAAAGATGTGCGGCATTTTTTACCTGCAAAAACCTGGGAATATCTAGAAGAAATGAATTTTTATAAGAAATAAAAATCATTCTTTCAAGCCGAAAGCAAAAGCTATTTCTGTTCCTTTTGATTCTAATGATTTTTTCATCGCCCGCATTTGCGCAAAAATTTATGACATTTCAAAACTAAATTCACCCATTATTATTAACTGGATTTTTGAAACCCAACTTTGGGTAGAAACAGACAGTGCCACAAATTTCGTTTAAATGGAACCACAACCGGGAGCGGCTGCCTCAAAAAAAACAGTTGCCTGCATCGGATGGTTCGAAGATAAAATTTATGCTGTTTTTAAGTGCTACCAGTGCATGCCGGTTTTTGCTAAAAAACCAAAGTAGCGATGCCTTGAGTAAAGACGACGATTTGATAGCGGTTATTTTAGATACCTACAACAACAACCGATGCGCTTATGTTTTTCTCTCAATTCCGTTGGAAACCCAGATCGACCCAAAATTAACGACGACGGTGGAAGCATGGACGTAAACTGGGGCACCGAATGGAAAAGCGAGGCAAAAGTTTACGACTAGGGCTGGTGCGCTCTATTTGATTTATTCGCGTAATTATTTTGGCGAAGATTCCGGTTTACCCAACACCGACAGTTTCTTTGTAAAGTTAACTTATCCGATTTCGTTGTTAAATTAAATAACACCTTCGCGAATACATCGTGCAATAAGCTCTGTGGTATTTTTACAATCGGTTTTTTTCAAAATATTTTTCTTGTGAGTATTTATAGTATGCGGAGAAATATTTAAAAATTTGGCAATTTCGTTAAATGTTTTTCCTTGAGCAATGTTACTTAATATCTCTTTCTCGCGCTTCGTGTATAATTTGTGGTAGTTAAATTCAATAGGAATAAATTTTTTATCGCCCGACATCGCATAATACGATGGTCGATCATCGCCAATAAAAGATATTTTATGATCTACCGGCATATTTAAATAGATAACATCGGTGTGTATTCCCAGTACTTGTTGTACTTTCCCATCATCCGACAAGGTGAGTGTTTTTGATTGCTGCAATATTGTTTTATAACTGCCGTCTGTATGTCTTAAACGCATCACATACACAACTTTATAGCGTAAAATGTCATCGATTGGAATTTTGTTTAAAATAAAATCTACGGCTTTTTCTTCTTTATTATGTAGCTGTTTTAGATCTTCTGGATGAATGATTTCAAAGAACTTGTTTAAATTGAACTCCTTCTGATTTATACCCAGAACTGATTCAATCCTGCCATCAACATATTCCATTTCAAGTGTATCGAAATTCATGATGTAAAAATAGAAACTACCCGCTGAAAATAATCTGGCAACCTGCTCGATAATATTAATATACAACTCTGTTTTTACAGGTTGTGATATTTTATTTGGTATCCACGCCTTTTTTATTTTGTCTACACTCTCCTTGTCCATAATTTCATGAATGTTTTAATTCATGCAATTTATTTCAATTGAATAAATATACCCAAAATTAGGTATTTCTAATTTAATAATGCTCTTATATCTTGCATACACTAAAAGAGGCACTATTACATAAAAATATACTCCTCCTACACACCGACAGCAGTATAAAAAGCAGGGTTCCAAACACCTGCTTTTTTTTGAATTATTTGTTTTGCCGGTATTCTAATACGAACAGAAAAAGTGCACTTGTGAGGCGTTTAAGGTAAGAATCGCCCGGAGACCCAAAAGTTATGGTTATAAACAAATCAAGAATCATTAAACACCGGAATGAAAATAAACTTAGAGCTTAATTACCTGGTGCTGGTTATAACTTCATCAACA
This sequence comes from Draconibacterium sp., assembly GCA_050294855.1. Classification (GTDB taxonomy): domain Bacteria; phylum Bacteroidota; class Bacteroidia; order Bacteroidales; family Prolixibacteraceae; genus Draconibacterium. The sequence goes on from JBNKOT010000546.1 coordinate 4,227, forward strand.
CAAATGTTAAAATACCAACATTTTGGTATTTTATTTTAGATAGCAATATTTTACCTTCACCAAAAATCGTAAAAAGTAGATATTCATTCAATTAAGTAAAATGATGCAATTTAAAACAGGGAACCCAAAAAGTTTCAGAATTATAATTACCCTTTTAATGTTGGTGATATCAATATTCACATCAGCACAAAACACCATGTACTTTATGGACGGCTTGCCTCAAAATATTGCTTTTAATCCTGCTATAATGCCTAAAATGGACTTTTTTATCGGGTTGCCGGGTATTGGAGGAGTGTCAGCGCAAGCATATAACAGAGGTTTTACCATAAACGAAATGGACGATTTTGTCAACAACCTGGACAACGATAATTACAATCCCGACGATTTTGTCAACTCAATCGGAGAATACAACCTGTTTATCGGCGATGCCAGCATGAATGTTGCATCTTTTGGTTTTAAACAAAAAGAAAATGCATACCTGTCATTTTCGCTTACAATGAATAGTTTGATGATTAATAAAGCCACATCAGATATTGCTTATGTGGTGGCCGATTTCGATAACTTAAGTCCTGAAGATTTTCCAATTGTTATTGATGAACTCTCGTTGGAAGGCAATGCATATTTAAATTTTGGAGTTACCTATTCGCGGGTAATTAACGAACATTTGACACTTGGAATTACTCCACGTATTAACTTTAACCAAGCTGCAATTAAAACATCAAATTTATATTACAAAATAGACTACAATGATTCTGAAATGGATCTGTTTGGTGATGAATTCGAACAGATCTTTTCGGGGGAAGTACAATTAGGATTACCCACAGAAATTAATCCTGATGCCTTTGAAAATGGAGAATTAGTAGGAGATGCAGATTTGCTTCCTGAAGGCTGGGATGAAGAAATTACAATTGGAAGTATTTTAAAAAATAAAAGTTTAATGATTGATCTTGGAGCCACCTACGAAATCGAAAAATGGAATTTTTCAGCCAGTGTTCTCAATCTGGGTTCATCGGTTTTTAAAACCAATGCATACGTTCTAAACGGCAACAATGAAACGGTTTTAGTAGATGAAGCAAAAAAAATAAAAATCGAAATTCCGACAAAATTATACATTGGTGCAATGCGCCAGTTTTCACCAAAATGGAATTATGCTTTATTATTCAACAACAACTTTTACAGCAGTGGTTCGCTGGCTTCCGCAACGGCTTCTTTAAACGGATATATTGGAAGCGTTCTTTCAACATCGATTAGCTATACCGCCGGATATAAATATGATAATCTGGGTATCGGACTTCGTCTTCGCTTCCTTCCCGGAACAGATTTGTACGTGGTAACCGACAATATCATTCAGGCGTTTAATTACAAAAATGCATATCGTTTAGCGGCTGCAGCAGGAATAAATATTGCAATTGGAGCGGATAAAAAAGAACTTTTTCAAACAGAAACAGAATAGTATTTAACCAAGCGGATAGAACTGCTAACGATTTATAGACAAATTATTTCGTGCTTGTCATATCTTCGTCAACACAAATGGTATAATCTGCTTCGCCGGTATTTTCTTCGGTAAGTTCTGCAACATCTTTTTGCGAAACGGTGGTGAGTGTAACAATATTCAAATCCGGATTTGCTTGTTTTAAATGCCAGTAAATACTTTCGAAATTGGCCGAATGATACGCTCCGTGGTAATGTAAAAATGTTTTTCCATCGCTCCAGTTCTCTAAAATAAAATGCGCCATAGTAGCATCTTTTATGGCTTGTGCTTTTGGAAAATTCGGAGTAACATGACTTCCCATTCCAGCCATTTCCATCATACTTTTGTAACAATTTAACTCTGCATCGTAGTTAATCGGCAGTGGTGGCAAAAATGATAGGGCTTCGTCAGAAAGTTCTTCTAAACCCTCGAAACCTTTTTTATTGACCAGTGATGCGTAACGTCGCGGAACATTTGTGGCAATAAATTTTAAGCGATTTTTATTGGCGAATTCCACCAGCGGTTTATAATCGGTTTTATAGTTGGGCCAAAGTCGCACTTCCGACTCAAAACTGCTACTCGTTATCACACTATCTAGGTATTCATTTAATATCACCTGATCGTCGCTTTCAAACATTTCTGCACCTAAAACCAACTTATCTTTTTTGAGTTCATAAAGGTCTTTTGTGAGTTCCAATTGCAACCAATGTGCAATAGGATTGTAATGCAATTCGCCAAATAAAACGATGTCAGCATCTTCGATTTGTTTTAACATTTTGGCATATTTCACCGATTTGCCGTCTTTATTAAAAAGAGAATATGCAGGTTTATCGGCCTTAAAAGCTGCAAATACAAAAACGAGTACGATTAAAAAGAGTTGATTTTTTTTCATTTTTTATTTTCGATTTTAAATCTCTAAACACAACAACAGAAAACGCATTGAGTTCGTTATATTTCTATTGTCTTTCAAATAAAACCTAAATTTTTTGTTTTGAAAAAGAATTACCTAATAATATTTCTGACACTTAATTCGATTCTTGCCTATTCGCAGTTTAAAACCACGACCATGTTTCTAAATTTTGAAGATTACGAACGCTCCTTCGAAATTTATCTTCCAAAAGATTATTCGGATGATTATCAATATCCGCTCGTTTTTATTTTACACGGAGGAGGCGGCACAGCAAAAGGATTGATTCGAACCACCAACTCGCGATTTAACTACTTGGCCGATCAGCATCGATTTATTGCGATTTATCCCAACGGAGTTGAAAAAAGCTGGAACGACGGTGCCCGCGACACGATTGGTGTTGCCCGAAAACAAAACATCAACGATGTTGGTTTTTTTGAAAAAATGATCGAAGTATTGGATTCAGAATATTCGATTGACCCAAAAAACAGATTTATTTGCGGCATTTCAAACGGCGGATTTATGGCACAACGTCTGGCATTTGAAATCTCTGGAAAGATTAATGGAATCGGAGTTATTGCAGCCAATTTAAGCAAGGTTTTAGGAAAACAAAAGTATCCTGAAAAACCAGTTTCAGTAATTTTCATCAACGGCACCGACGATCCGATTGTACCCTACAACGGAGGTGAAGTGAGCGTTTTCAGAAAAAAAAGAGGCCAAATTTATAGTGTGGTTGAAACCATTACTATTTGGAAAAAAATAAACGGATGCACTCGGGAAATGTTTTTTTATGAATATCCAGACACTGATACAAACGACAATTGTACCGCAATAAAATCGGAATGGATAAACCCAGAAAATACGAATCTAAAAGTTGCAGCCATTACAATAAAAAATGGCGGACACACCTGGCCAGGGACACAACGGAATTTACCAAAATGGCTGGTTGGAAATACCAGTAAAGATATGAACGGCTGCGATGAAATTTGGAAATTTTTTGCTTCCTTAGTACACTAATATGTGTGAATCAGGGAAATTTTATGGCGCGCTCATCGACCCCATTTTAAAACGGATGCGTTTGCATGTGGCACTCGAAGTTCAACCCAATAAGAGGGTTATTGACATTGCCTGCGGAACAGGGGCGCAAGCCCTTGAAATCGCAAAGACTGCATCTAAAGTATGCGGAATCGATTATTCCGATTCGATGATTCAATTTGCAAAAAAAGCAACTCAAGATCAAAAATTGGCGAATGTCGAATTTCAGATTGGCGATGCAAGCAAACTCACCGAAGTAAAAAACAACAGTTTCGATTTTGCAATTATGACACTGGCCCTACATCAATTCGATCCTAAATTACATACCCCAATTATTAAAGAAATGAAACGCGTTGCCAACAAAATAATTATTGTTGATTATGCTGTTCCACTTCCAAATAATTATGTTGGATACGGCAGCAAGTTTGCCGAATTCTTAGCCGGAAAAGGACACAATCAAAACTTTAAACGTTTTTGTAAACTTGGCGGTTTAAACAAGATTTTATCTTCGAACGGGCTTCAGATCGAAAAATCGCGTTTTATAGCAAAAGGAGCTTTTCAGTTGGTAGTTTGTTCTCACAATTAATTCGGTGTTGCTATCATATAAATTACTTTACACTTTTTAACGCCTTTAACATTCTAAAAACTTATTTAACAAAACTTTAATCCTCTTAAGTCGAATTAACAGTAAATAGCCATATTTTTGAATCGAGACAAATAAAGATTGCGAAACGAAAGCTGCGCAACTGAAAACAATTAATTGATGCTGGACTCTCCGGAAACGGGGAGTCCTTTTTTTATGGATG
>JBNKOT010000547.1:0-5978 GCA_050294855.1 Draconibacterium sp.
GGCATACTGGGAATGATATTAGCGATTCCGGTTTATACAATTATAAGAGTGATTGCAAAAGAATTTTTCGACAATATGAAAATCGTAAAAAAGTTAACAGAAAACCTGAAAGAAAAAGATACTTAGGTCTTTATCAGCCTGCATTTGTACCCGATTGTCGACCTATTAAAATTAATTTCCATTTTTTTCATGAAAATCAGAAACCTTTCCGTTCTTTTTGTGTTAAAATAGTGTCATTTCAAAAAATGCAATTGTATTATTTCTAAACTGAACAGAATGAGAGATTATTTCTTAAGGAAAATGTATATCAAAAAAGTTTCATATATCGTTTTCCTATTCGCTTTTATTTCCTGTTTTTCCACTTCTAAAATAACTTACTCGAGCAGCAAAGAATCGGTTGTTTCCAATGGCCATTCATCTGAAGATGTAACACGCGGAAAACGTTTTTTTATGGGTTTACTGCCTAGCAACCGCAAATACGAAAGTTGTGTTTCTTGTCACAATCTGAAAGGAACAGATACTTTAAACTGGAATCCTTCGGCAATGGATATTGCATTAAAATTTTCGGATAAAAGTTTCGACGATTTTAATCAGGCGGTGATGCAACCGGTTGGAATAAAAATGGAGGCTTCGCATAAAAATTTCACAATTCAGGAAGAAGATCTTAAAACGGTAAAAGTGTACCTCGACAATATGGCGCATTCCGGTCCCGCACACGTTAAACCATCTTTCAATAATCTCTTGCTTTTTCTGTTTTTAGGATTATTAATGACCTGGGCGATTATCGAGCTAATCTTCTTAAGAAAGATAAAACTGAAATTTATTCCCTTAATCATCATATTAGGAGCATTGGGATGGCAGATAAAAATGATTTCGACCGACGCCATAAAACTTGGTCGTCAGCAAAGTTATGCACCCGATCAACCCATCAAATTTTCGCACAAAGTTCATGCGGGCGAAAACGGAATCGATTGTATGTATTGCCATACAACGGTTGAACAAGGTAAATCGGCAAGTATTCCGGCAGCAAATCTGTGTATGAACTGTCACGTTTTAATTCGCGAAGGTACCAACAGTGGGAAATTCGAAATTGCAAAAGTGGTGAATGCCGCCGAAACCGGAGAACCAATCGAATGGACCAGGATTCATAATTTGCCCGATCATGTTTTCTTTAGTCATGCAGTGCATGTTGGTTCCGCGAAACTCGATTGCAAACAATGTCACGGAGCAGTCGAAGAAATGGACATCATGAAACAACAAAACGACCTTTCGATGGGCTGGTGTGTAAATTGCCACCGCGAAACAGAAGTAGATTTTGCCAACAATAAATATTACGAGCATCATTTAAGCTTGCACGAAGATTTGAAAAACGGGAAAATCGATAAAGTAACCGCAAACGATATCGGAGCAAACGATTGTATGCGTTGCCACTATTAAAATTTTATTGAAGGTTTAAAGTTTGTAAGATCAGACTATGACAAAATATTGGAGAAGTATAGAAGAATTAAAGGATCCGGTAGAATTTAAAAAATCGGAATTAAAATTAGAAGTTGATGCCCGGCGATCTGGTTTACAAAACCAGGCAAGTTCGCGACGCGATTTTCTGAAAGCCATGGGATTTAGTGTTGCTGCGGCAGCAGTTGTTGCAAGCTGTAAAAGGCCAATCGACAAAGCAATTCCTTACCTGGTAAAACCCGAAGAAGTTACTCCCGGAATGGCCAACTATTACGCATCAACCTTTTACGAATCAAACGAATATTGTAGTGTTTTAGTAAAAGTACGCGACGGACGTCCGATAAAAATTGAAGGAAATAATCTTTCACCCATTTCGCAACAAGGAACTTCGGCGCGGGTGCAGGCTTCGGTTTTAAATTTATACGACGACGCACGTTTTAAAACTCCATTAAAAAGAGGAAATGCTGTTTCGTGGCAGGAAGCCGACGAATACATTTCGAAAAAAATACCCCAATTAAAAGAAGAGAATAAAAAGCTTGTACTTCTTACACAAACCATTATTTCTCCTTCAACTAAAAAAATAATTGAGCAGTTTTTAACTGCCAATCAAAATACACAGTGGTTGCAATACGATGCAGTTTCTGCGTCGGGAATTTTAACCGCCAACCAGGCAAGTTTTGGAAAAGCTTTTGTTCCTGATTATCATTTCGAAAAAGCCAAAGTAATTGTAAGTTTTGGCGCCGACTTTTTAGGAACATGGATTTCTCCGGTTGAATACACAAAAGCCTATTCTGCCGGTAGAAAACTGTTGAACAAAAACGACGAAATGAGCCGTCATTATCAGTTCGAAAGCGGAATGACTTTGACCGGATCGAATGCCGACGTTCGTTTCCCGATAAAACCTTCGGAAGAAGGAGTTATTTTAGCAACGCTTTATTCCAAACTATTAAAAGCAAAAAATGGAGCAACAATTGCAACACCTGCGAGCCCGGTAGATTTAAACGGGCTGCTCGAAGATCTTTTGGAAAACGAAGGTCAATCGCTGGTAGTTTCCGGAAGCAACGATACAAACATTCAGTTACTGGTAAATGCCATCAATAATTTGTTGGGGAATTACGGTTCAACCATAAATCTCGATCAACCTTTAAAAACGTACCAGGGAATCGACAGTGAATTCGAAACATTTATTACGGAACTCACCGGTGGAAAAATTGGTGGAGTTTTGTGTTGGGGTGTTAATCCGGTTTATAATCATCCGGCTGGCGAAACCATTCAAAAAGCAATTGAAGGTTTAGAACTTTCAGTTTCTTTTGCCGACAGAAACGACGAAACAACAGATGCCTGTCATTGGGTGTGCCCCGAGCCGCACTTTTTAGAAGCGTGGAACGATGCAGAACCAAAAACAGGAGTTTTCAGTTTGTCGCAACCAACCATTTCAAAATTATTCGACAGCCGACAGGCTCAGGAATCGCTGGCAAAATGGAGCGGAACAGAAACCCCGAACCATTACGAATTTGTTAAAACCAATTGGCAGGAAAACTTTTTTATACTACAATCGAATATTTCTGAAGCAAGAACTTTTTGGAACGATGTGTTACAAAAAGGAGTTTTCGAAATCGAGCCAGAGCCTGCTTCGATGACTTATTCCGACAAGGGATTAATAAACGCAGTTTCTGCTTTCAAATCTGCTTCAAATGGTGTTGAAATTGCCTTTTATCAGAGCGTTGCTTTAAGCGATGGAAGTGCAGCAAACAATCCCTGGTTACAGGAATTACCAGATCCGGTTGCCAAAGTAAGCTGGGATAATTTTGCAGCTGTACCGGTAAAATGGGCCGAAGAAAATGGCCTTCAGAATGAAAGTGTTATTACGATAAACGGAATCGAATTGCCGGTATTTGTTCAACCCGGACAAGCGCCCGGTACTATTTCGGTAGCTTTGGGTTATGGTCGAACCATTGCCGGAAAAGTTGGCGATGGCGTTGGAAAAAATATGTTTGCACAAACCGTAATCGAAAATGGTTCGAAAAAACTTTGGATTGCCGGTGCTGATGTTCAACCAACAACAAAAACATTTGAGCTTGCCATTTCGCAAACGCACCATTCGATGGAAGGACGTCCGATTGTTCGCGAAACAAATTTCGACAAATGGCAAATTGATCCGACTGCCGGAAACGAATTAAAAGAAGAACACGACGAACACAGTGTGTCGTTATATCCAGCACCCGAATTTAAAGGGCATCATTGGGGAATGGCCGTCGATTTATCGTCGTGTATTGGTTGCAGCAACTGTTCAGTTGCGTGTCAGGCCGAAAATAATATTCAGGTAATCGGAAAAGAACAGGTTCGTAATCGCAGAATTATGCACTGGATTCGCATCGACCGTTATTATACAAACGATGCCGAAAACCCGGATGTTTATCATCAGCCGGTAATGTGTCAGCATTGCGACAACGCACCCTGCGAAAATGTTTGTCCGGTTTCTGCCACTCCTCACAGCGACGAAGGATTGAATCAAATGGCTTACAACCGTTGTGTTGGAACAAAATATTGTGTAAATAATTGTCCGTATAAAGTACGCCGTTTTAACTGGTTTCAGTACGTACAAAACGATAAATTTGATTTTGCATCGAACAGCGATCTCGGAAGGATGGTTTTAAATCCCGACGTAACGGTTCGTTCGCGAGGTGTAGTTGAAAAATGTTCGTTTTGTGTACAACGAATTCAAGAGAAAAAAGCGGATGCAAAATTGGCCGGACGCAAAATAGACGATGGAGAAATTCAACCTGCATGTGTACAATCGTGCCCGGCCGACGCACTGGTTTTTGGAGATTTAAACGACAAAAACAGCAAAATTTCGAAGCATTTCGCAAACGAAAGAAATTACCATTTGCTCGAGGAGTTGCACACTTTGCCATCGGTTGGATATTTAACTAAAGTAAGAAATAAAAAAGCTTAAAAGCCTATGTATAATTCAGAGGTCAGGGGTAGATTGATTGAAGGCGATAAAAGTTATGGCCAGATTTCGAAGGAAATAATTGCCCCAATTCATGATAAAACTCCACTATGGTGGTATGCTGCGCTGCTTGTCAGTTTAAGCATGTTTGGATTTGGTTTATACGCCAAATACATTACAATTTCTACCGGAATTGGTACCTGGGGTGTAAACAACTCCGTTGCATGGGGCTGGGCAATTATCAATTTTGTTTGGTGGATTGGAATCGGGCATGCCGGAACAGCCTTTTCTATTTTCCTGTTGATTTTACGACAAAAATGGAGAACAGCAATTAACCGCGCCGCCGAAGCAATGACAGTAGTGGCCGTATTTTGTGCCAGTTTATTTCCACTGTTACACATGGGGCGCCCGTGGTTGTTTTTCTTTATTTTCCCGTATCCAAATACAAGAGGTCCGCTTTGGGTGAATTTTAACTCTCCCTTGTTTTGGGATTTTGTGGCAATTTCGGCCTACCTGCTGATTTCGGCCAGTTTCTGGTATTTTGGAATGGTACCCGATTTTGCGACAATTCGCGACACTGCCAAATCGAAGATCAAAAAAGCTGTTTATGGTTTCTTTGCTTTCGGATGGACCGGATCGAGCCGCGAGTGGTTACGTTTTGAAGGATTAAGTTTTGTGCTGGGTGGAATTGCTGCCGTTTTGGTGGTTTCTGTTCACTCAATTGTATCGACCGACTTTGCCGTTGCTGTTGAAGCCGGCTGGCACACTACTATTTTTCCTCCATATTTTGTAGTTGGAGCAATTTTCTCGGGATTTGCAATGGTTCTCACGTTGGTAATTACCATGCGTGGTTTATATAAAATGAACGATTTTATTACCGACTCGCACGTCGATGCGGTTTGTCGAGTGCTTGTTTTTATTTCACTGATAATGGGAACTGCCTATTTAACTGAAATATTTATGGCCTGGTATTCGGGTTCTGAATACGAAACATACATGTTTTTCAGAAACCGTTTGTTTGGCGAATATGCACCGCAATTCTGGACCATGTTTATTGCCAATGCAATCGTTCCTCAACTGTTCTGGTTCAAAAAAATGCGCCGTAACATGTGGGTAGTTTTTACCATTTCAATCATTATAAATATTGGAATGTGGTTCGAACGTTTTAACATTGTTGTTACTTCGTTAAGCCGCGATTATCTTCCATCTAGCTGGGCGTCTTATTCGCCAACCTGGGTAGAAGTCGGGTTCTTTATTGGCACCTTGGGAATGTTTATTACCGGAGTATTGTTGTTCTTCCGTTACATCCCAATGATTGCAATATCTGAATTAAAAAGTGTTGCGAAATTCGATCATCAACAAAATGATAAGCTAAAACACGCGAGCCATGAGTAAAGATTATATTTTAGGTGTATTCGACAGCGAAGCCAGTTTGGTTGAAGCTTTCGATAAAGTAAAAGAAAAAGGAATTTTGCCGGTTGAAGTGTATACACCCTACCCGATTCATGAGATTTTGGAGGGAATGGGAAACAAAACAAAAATAACACATGCCGCATTTTTTTACGGACTA
>JBNKOT010000548.1:0-12157 GCA_050294855.1 Draconibacterium sp.
CTGAACTTTTCCGTATAATTCCGAAACATCGAAAAGCGGGCGTTTTAATAGTTCTGGCCAGGCATTTTTTTGTGGATTTATGTAAGTCTTCATACTTCAGATTTTTGAGTTTTAAAACGGAGTACCAAAAAGTTTCCGGCAAAAAGAAAAGCGATTCCTGCAAATGCAAAAATATCCCAACGATAGTCTTCGAAAATGGTGGAAATGACCATGGCAATTGCCGGCGTAATCAAAGCGATGTAAATCGAACGCTCGGGACCAATTTCGCCCAATAATTTCAGGTAAATAGAAAATGCGATAATCGAACCAAAAACAGCCAGATAAAGCAACGAGAGAGAGTAATGAATTGAAGCATCAAAAATTATTGGTTTTCCTAAAATAATTACAACAAGAAGCATCGAAAGTCCGCCGTACAACATTCCAAATGCATTGGATTGAATAACCGGAATTTTTCGTTTTTGTTTGTACGCCGACAGAATATTTCCGAGCGATGCAGAAACCAAACCTCCGAGACAAAAGATTAAAATGTACCAATCTTCGCCGTTCAAATTAAATGTTTTTAATTCGTTTTTAAAAAGCAACCCGGTTCCGGTGATGCCCAGAATGGCTGCAAAAACAACGTCTTTTTTTATTTTTCCTTTTAGTAAAAGTGCATTGAAAAAGATATTAAAAAAGATGATCAGCGAAAATATTACAGCCACAACACCGCTGGTTAACACGGTTTCGGTTTTGTACACAAACCAATAATTGATGCCAAAAAGACTTAAACCCAAAAGCAGCATTAAAAAATGTTCTTTTGGTTTGAATCTCATACGTTTACCGGTAGCCACACAAAACCCGATCAGAATGATTCCGGCTAAAATAAACCGATAGGCCACCGACAATAGCGGATCGACCATACCAAGCTGGAATTTAATTACATACCAGGTAGAACCCCAAATTAACGAGGGAATGGCAAAAAATATGAGTTGTCGTTTCGTCATCTTTTTTTAGTGTGAGGTGGATATTATCCGCCTCCTTTTACATAGACAAAGCATGCCTTGTTTCTACAATTTACTTGTTACTAACTCCTCAGTTCTAACTACTGTTTCAGAATATCATTTTTTCGATCGGCACCACCAGAATTCCTTCGGCACCAGCTTTTTTCAGCTTGCCGATAACTTCCCAAAAATCATCTTCTTCGATTACTGAATGCATCGAACTCCAGCCTTCTTTTGCAAGTGGTACTAAAGTAGGACTTTTTATGCCCGGAAGCAACGCTACAATTTCGTCAACTTTATCGTTTGGAGCGTTTAACAGAATGTATTTTTTTCCTTCAGCACGTTGCACCGATTCGATGCGGAATATGAGTTCATCGAGAATTTCCTGTTTTTTGGCCGGAAGGTTGGGGGTTGAAATTAAAACCGCTTCCGATTGCATCACCACTTCAACTTCTTTTAAACGATTACTAACCAATGTTGATCCCGAACTTACGATGTCGAAAATGGCATCGGCCAAACCAATTCCAGGCGCAATTTCTACCGATCCGGTAATCACATGTATTTCGGCTTTTATGTTATTGTCGTCGAGGAATTTTTTCAGAATTACGGGGTAGGAGGTGGCGATTTTTTTCTGGTTAAAAAACTCAATCCCCGGATAATCGATTGATTTTGGAATGGCCAACGATAAACGGCATTTACTAAAACCAAGGCGTTTAACCAATACAACTTTTTCACCTTTTTCCAACAGTTCGTTTTCTCCGACAACACCAACGTCGGCAACACCGTCGGCAACCGTTTGCGGAATATCGTCGTCGCGTAAAAACAAGGCATCCATCGGGAAGTTTTTGGCACTCGAAACCAATGTTCGTTTTCCTACACTTAGTCCGATTCCTGCTTCGTTAATGAGGTTCATCGAATCTTCGTTTAACCTGCCTTTTGTTTGAATTGCAATTTTAATTTTGTTTTCCATAATCTAAAATTAGAAGAAAGATTGTAGACTGAAGACTGATAAAAATTTCCGCCGAATGGTCTGAATCTTTCATTTTGTTACTTTTTTATATTTTTTGCACCCCCTGTTTTCTCCTCACCCGGCAAGCCGGAATTGCGGCTCCAACCGTCCCGCTTAATGAAGGGAAACAGTTGAGGAAAGTAGCTCGGCTCTACAGGGCTATTCCCGAAACGAGGGGTAATCTTATTTCACTGAACTTTATAACTAAAAAAGGCCTGCCGAAATTGGCAAGCCTTTTAGTAATATCGTTAAAACGAACAAAATAATTACAGCCTACCTACCGATTGGATAAATAAATGATGGCCGTGATGTACTTGTGCGAGTGTCATATTGTAAATTTTGATACAATTATAATTATAAAAATGAAACTGCCAATACCTTTTGGTGTTAATTTAAAATTAAGCTTACATTGGAGAGAAATGATGCACTAAGTGTTTAGAACGACTTGGCGCCTTGTTGTGTTTGACGATATTGTTGCAAAAGCGTCAAAAAGTTTCGCTTTTTTATTTTGTGAATTGCCTTCACTTGCATAGCTTTGGACAAACTTAAATCGATATTATGAAAAGACTACTTACCTCCATTTTTTCGATCACTCTTTTTTTTGGGACAACTTTTGCACAAAAAGCCGGAAATGAAAAACTCTTTAAAGATTCGTACATCAAAAAAACGATGAAAAAAGCGTTAGACTGGCAGTTGGAACATCCAAAACACGATTTGTACGACTGGACAAACGGTGCGTTTTATGCTGGTGTTTTTGCCGCCTACGAAACAACCGGGTCGAAAAAAATATGGAAAGCCATGTACGAAATGGGAGAAGCCAATCAATGGAAACCCGGGCCGCGTTTACATCATGCCGACGACCATGTTATTTGCCAGACTTACATTGATATGTACCGGGTTTCGGGCGAAAAAAAAATGATTGCACCTTTTATACAAACCATGGATGATTTTATAAAAACACCTTATGAAACCGGCAAAGTAAATAAAATTACCTGGTGGTGGTGCGATGCACTTTTTATGGGGCCGGCAGCTTTGGTAAAATTAGGAATTACCTTAGACAACGAAAAATACCTAAAATTAAATGATAAACTTTGGGAAGAATGTTACGATCTTTTGTACGATAAAGAATATAGTTTGTATGCCCGCGACATTAATTACAAATGGGATGAACCCGGTATCGATCCGATAAAGGAAGCCAATGGAAAGAAAATTTTCTGGTCGCGGGGAAATGGCTGGGTGATGGGAGGTTTGGTTCGTACCATCTCTGAATTGCCGGAAGATTATCCAACCCGCGATTTTTATATTCAGAATTACAAAGAAATGGCGGCTCAAATAATTTCGTTGCAGCAGGAAGATGGATTGTGGCGTTCGAGTTTACTCGATCCCGATTCTTATCCGGGAGGAGAAGCAAGTGGTTCTGGATTTTATTGTTATTCGCTGGCGTGGGGAATTAACAATGGAATTTTAGATAAAGCCACTTATTTATCTGCGGTTGAAAAAGCGTGGGTGGGTTTAAATGGTTTGATTCAGCCAGACGGACATGTTGGCTGGTGTCAGCCAATTGGTGCCGATCCACGAAAAAACTTTCAGGCCGAGAGTTGGGAAGTATACGGCACAGGAGCTTTTTTGCTGGCTGGCAGCGAAGTGATTAAATTGGAAGATTAGAAATTCGGTTCTATATCGAAAGGAGGTTTCAGAAATGGAGCCTCTTTTTTTTACGTTGTGCACATTTGTCTATCTCCATACATGAGGTCGGAGAAGATTGAAATTCAAATAAAAAATCTTCATTCTTGAAAAAAATAACCCCGCTCGAAAGAACGGGGTTAGTCATTTTTAAAAGTGTTGTTTTCTTTTAAAATACTCCAATTATTTCATCTTTGTAGCAGTAATTTTCATTTCTCCCTCAGGAGTGTCAACTGTTCCTTCCATTTTTTTTCCTACGATTTTGGTTTTTAAGCTAACGTATTCGTAATCTACATACAAGCCACATTTGAACTCCTTTTTTTCGTAAGAAACATTTTTTAAATCGATTTTGTAACCGTCTGCCAATTTTACGTAACCCACCAATTCACCTTCTTTTTCTTCCAAAACAATAACACCTTTGTCGTAACCATAAGGAGCCATTGGAACTTCATATTTCCATTCGCCAACAATTTCCTTTTTGTTTTCAACAACAGAAGCATTTACAGCACCGGCAAAAATTACCGCCAGCATGGTCAGGATCATTACTTTTTTCATCATTTTACTTTTTATTGATTTATATTAAATTATCAGTCGCAAAGCTTTTAAAATTGCAAAGCGAATTGATGTTTTTATACTCACCAACAAATCTGGCAAAGCTAATTTACAAAATCAAATTTATGGGGTGGGCGAGCTTATTTTGGGGTGAATGAGCTGGTGATTAGGCTAGAAACTTTAAAAACAGGGGTGAATATTTTTGCGAAACCGGAATTCGCTTCTCCAGTTGTTTTAATTTGATGTTTAATTTTTTACCCTCTTTTTCTACTAACTCAACATTTTGAATATTTACAATAAAAGAACGGTGGCAGCGAATAATTGATTTTTCCTTTAGGGAATTTTCCAGTTTTTTAAGTGTGTTTCGAAGCAATTTACGTTGAACTTTGTTTTCTAAAATGTAGTAAACCGAAACATAATTGTCGGTAGATTCTAGCATTAAAATGTCCTTTGAAAGCACCGAAAATTTTATTTTATCGTTTTCATCTTTTAATGCAATCAATTTTTTTTCGCCAGGTTGTGTTATTTTGGTCTGAAGTTGTTTGATTTCGGCGCGTTGGTTTTTGTAATAAATAATGAGTGTGGCAAAAGAGTAGGGCAAACAAATGCCAAGTAGTGTGTATTTTAAGGAGTAAATAAAATCGTTGATAAAGTTGCCAATCGGATTTCCGTACAGAAAAATGTACACCAAACTAATCAGCGAAATTTCGATGAATAACCAGATTAAATAGTCTGTCAGTTTAAATTTTTCTTTTTTGAAAAGCTTACGAAGCGGAAATTGGGTGAACAGAAAAACCAAAGCAACTACCAATCCATAACTCGATAAGCGCAAAAACTGAACGATGCCGGAATCGGAATACCAACGTGCAATATTAAAAGGTTCGAAAACATTCAGAAAAACAATGCTGAATACAAAAATAACAAGGATTAGAAGATACCTGTCAGACTTTTTATCAAGCAACTTAAAATCGTTTTTTAAGAAATTCGTATTCACAGATTGTATTTCTTTTTATTTTTTTGAAAAACGAATGTAGCAAGTAATTACTTGAAATAAAAGAGTTGAATTTTATTAATCGAAATAAATTTCTGTTCTTTCTCCACGATGATATTCAAACATCATTTTAATCTGATCGACCGTGTTTCTTGGGGTGGAAAGTTCGGGTAATTCGTTTTCTTTAAACCAAGCCACATCGCAGGTCTCAGATCCAACAGAAATGTTATCGTCGAGTTTTTTGCAAAGCAGATAAATTTTATAAACGTATTCGAAAGCCGGCGGCATATTTTGTTTTTGTTTGTCCATGAGCGCCAATAAACGCACCGCTTTAACTTTTAATCCGGCTTCTTCGAAACACTCTTTTTCGGCCACTTCGCCCGGACTGTAAGAAATATCTGACCAGCCGCCAGGCATTGCCCAGCAATTGTCTACTTTTTCCTGAATCAGTAAAATCTCGTGTTTCTCGTTAAAAACTACCGCACGGACATCTACTTTTGGTGTTTTATAACCATTTTTTTCGGAAATTACCGGAACTATTTTTTCGATGGGTACATCGGTGATTTTTTCAAGAAGTTGCAGGCTAATTTCCTGCAATTCTTCGTAGCGTTCAACATCAAAACTATTGTCTGAATATTCGAGTCCGATTTCGGCAAGCGATTGAATACGTTTTATTTTTTCGAAAAAGAAGTGGTTCATGTTGGGAAAATAAGAAAATGTGAAATTGAAAAATTGTAAAAGTGAAAAAGTGAGAAATTGATTAATCGTCTTTTTTTACCAGCATAAATTTATTGTTTTCGATGGCGGAATATCCCTGATCGTAGACAAAGTAGTAATGGCGGCCGGTTTTTGTTGTGTAAATGTTGGTGTAATAATCGAAATTAAAACCCTGCTTTTCCATCACACTTTTATAAGTTGTTGTTTTTCCGTCGGGATTTAATTCCTCCAGGAGCTTGTGATTTTTTTTCAGGATGCGGTTTATTTTCCGCATAAAATTTGACGATTTGCCCAGTTTTTTATTGTTGTATGAATTTCGGCAAAGGTCGTTACAAAATTTCTGGTCGGCTCTACCTTTTAATGGTTCTCCGCAATCGAGACATTTCCGTTGTTCCATATTTTTCATTTTTCAAATTAGTTTGGCGAGTTTAAAAATAGAGTTTTTAGTCGTTTGTTGTATTATTCAAGACAAAAATAAAAAGTAAAATAAGCACTGCAACTATTGTTCAGATCGGTTAAGCCGGTAAATATTTTGCAATTGATAATTCTACTATTTCGATGTTTTCTGTTCTATAATTTTTCAAACGAATAGTCTGATTTTTTTATTCAAACGGATAATTTGATGAACTATTTTTCTTTTTTATTTCTCTTCAGAATAGATTAATCGTAAACCATGAAATGAACTTTGGAATGGAACATGTCCTTCATCTTCGTACATTTTTAGCAGGCAAACCGCTGATTCTGCTTATTGAATTTAGCACTGTATTATGCACCGTATTTTAAATTTCATTCCTAGAATTTAAAGTCTATTTCAAGCTTTGCGTGGAATTCTAAAAAATAATTATTTCCAAAATGAAGATTAATTGGCATTATATTAATAGCCGTTCTTTTATTTGGTGAATTAATCCTAAATCCACCACCCAAATATCCACCAAAATGAAAATCGCTGACGTATTCGGAAGTTGCTGGTTCTGTATATCCATCGGGGTCGCCTCCTGTACCTGTCAAACCTCTCGAATTATTTACCAATCCTCCACAACCAAGAACTAATGAAAAAGATTTTATTTTTATTAAGTCATAATAGAGATTTGTTTCGATGTTTATTGAGTTAAAAAATTGGTCTCGTGCATCAAGAATAAATTTTGAACTATAATGACCAATGCTAAAATTTGGATTTAAACGCAACCTGTCTTTCCAAATTTCTCGTTGGTATCCAATTGTATAAACAAATCCTCCTCCATCTGTGTTATTTCCCATCGATGCACCTAGTCCAAGTCCTACTTTTATACTGTTTTTCGAAAAATCTTGGTCTTGTCCATTAACAATACTATAGTTAATCAGTATTGAATATAGTATCAATATTGTCTTTAATCCTGTTTTCATTCGTTTTTTTTTAATCAGATAATCCTGTGTGTTAGAATGGTTGCGTGTCCGTTTGTTTTTGTTGCACACAGTTGGTACATGTTGTGGGGGCGGATTCTCATTTCGCAG
Source organism: Draconibacterium sp. (assembly GCA_050294855.1). GTDB lineage: Bacteria > Bacteroidota > Bacteroidia > Bacteroidales > Prolixibacteraceae > Draconibacterium. Next base: position 7,424 of record JBNKOT010000548.1, read on the forward strand.
TTGGCGTACCACCGAACCTGCCCTGCAATATGTAGTGTGTTAGCAACTGTAATTTTTTTTAGTCATTCATTTCCATTATTAAAATTCTCTTTGCAAAATATTCATTTTCAGGTTTTAAATCATGTAAAAGTCCACCAGCAATGAGCCGAATTGAAATAGTACCGGCAGTTTTTTTTGCATCCAGATAATTTTGTATTAAAGGGTCCTCAGTCATCACTGCCTCAAGAGCAATTTGAACGTAGCTTGGTTCAATTTCTACAAGTCTTGGTTTAGTTTTCAGAGAATTAATAATTGAATCAATATTTGTTTTTTTATTTTCTTCGCTATTGATTGCTATTGAGGTAGTAATTCCATCGTTAGAATCGGAATACGACACATTAAACCCCTTATTGTCGTACCACACTGAATCGGGGATAATTGAGTCATATTTGGCAAATAAATTAGTTTTCTCAATTTCTACAAGTTTATTTTTGTCAATTTTCCAAATGTCTGGTTCGTTAGATTCTGAAATCTCAGTCAAGTATTCCTTGAATTTAAATTCTTCGTTTTCGTATTTTATATTTTGAAACGTGTCAAAGTCATTAATTAAGTCATTTAAATACTTGGTTTCTGTTTCTCCAAGAAAATTCTCAAATTCAACAATTCGTACATCTTTTTTCTCAGTGCAAGAAAATAGGAAAACTAAAATTGTGAATGTAAGGATATGTTTCATTTTGATCTTATTATGGTTGCTAATGTAGAACTAAATTTAAATCTCAACATCGGTTTAAAATTATATTAAATTAATTAAACAGCTAATATACAAAAGTATATCCGTTTGTAAACGCTTATAAACGTTTATTGTCGATTACAAATGTTTAAAAACCGGATAAGTTTTGGCGCCCCGTTTACCTTTGAAGTACAATTTCGTTTAGAGTCTCGAAAAGCAAAAGACTCAATTTATTAACTACAAAAAGAATAATTATGAATGCTTTAAGAAACAACGTCAGACTTATCGGTCATTTGGGGGACAATCCAAAAGTTAGAAAGTTGGAGAATGGAAAAATTGTTGCTAATTTTAGTATAGCAACCAACGAAATTTATCGCGACAGTAAAGGTGAAAAACAAAGCGAAACAACCTGGCACCGTTTGATTGCCTGGGGAAAAACCGCCGAACTCGCCGAAAATTATTTGAAAAAAGGATCGGAAATTGCCATCGATGGAAAAATTACAAATCGCTCGTACAACGACAAAAACGGAGATAAACATTACATCACCGAAATTAATGTCAACTCGATTTTAATGTTGGATAAACAGGGGAATTAGTTTTTAGTGCTTCGTGCGTGATGTAGTTCAAAGTGGGTTCCGTTTTTCTATATTTAATATAAAAAGATGGAATCTGTCTTTAAAATTTATCTCGAATTTCGCCACCAATGAGGAATAAAAGAAAATACAATAAATAATACTCGCTTAAAAAATTTGGCAGTGTTGCCTAAATAGGTGACTTTGTGGAATAAAATTCTGCAATAGTTAAAAGATTTCAAACAAAATATAAGTATTTATAAAATCATTTCGGGATTTTTACAATGCTTAAACAAATGTAGTTCAAAATAAAATCGATTTAGTAATTGGATTAACTGGCGTTCTGATTCAGGAAGCAAGAAAGAAACAGTACATGACACAGGCTGAACTTGCTTATAAAGTTGGAACAACAAATAACTATATTTCAAGAATTGAAAATAATGCGAGCGACATTCGCTTGTCAATTCTGATGCGGATAATCAGAGATGGATTGGCGTAAAGAATGGAAAGATGAAAAAACGAATTGGCGCTGTGCAGAATTTAAAGTTCATCACTATTAATCTCGCATTCTACTTACACAAATTGTTGTGTTGCAATAAGATGTCGTAATCATAGTTAATATAAGCAAATGAAAACTAAAAAATTCATTATTAAATCTTTAGCCTTAATAATAGGAAGCATAGCACTAACTCTCGCTGGTCAGAATTGGCATATCGGAATCTTTGCTTGGATTGCTCCGGTTTGTCTTCTGTATTATACTAGGAACACAAAAAAGGCGGGGTTTGCCTTTTTCTTTGTATTTATCCTTTTGGCAGGGTATTTTTCTCAAACATGCCAAAATGTATTTAATATTTTCGTTGTTGGCCTATTCAACGCACTGGGATACGCCTTGCTTAATACCCTAATTTATTATGTTGCCAAGTTGCTTTATACCAAAGGAAAAGGATTTTATACCACCTTGATCTTTCCTTCTGTTATTGCAGTTACTGAGTTTCTTGGTTCTACACAAATCGGAACCTGGGGAATTGTAGCCCACACCCAATACTCGTTTAACCTTCTTATGCAATTCAGTTCAATTGCCGGTATTTTTGGCATTACATTTATTGTTGCCTGGTTTGGTTCAGTTATGAATTGGATTTTTGAAAACAATTTCAGTAAATCTTCAATTTATAGAAGTACGCTGATTTTTGGAAGTGTATTTCTTTCAATACTAATTTACGGAAAGACGAAAGTTCTCATGTTTTCAAAGCCTGAAAATACGGTAAAAGTTGCGACCATAAGTGGAACAACCGATCTTAATGCTATTGTAGCAAATGAACAGGATAATTTTATAGCATTAACTAAAAATCCCAAATTACCAATTCCTGAAAGGATTTTCTCCGATAAGCATGCTGTAAATGCGCAAATAGCAAATACCATTGAAGCTGCAAAAGAAGGCGCTAAAATTATTGTATGGAGCGAAGATGCATTAATTCTGAATCCCAAACAGGTCGACTCCTTATTTGTAAAAACAAAAGATATCTCAAAAACTTACAAAACTTACATACTACTTGCTTTCCTTGAAAAGGATAATTCCAATAGACCAAAACCTTTTAATAATACGAGCATTCTTGTCACACCAAAAGGAGAAATTGCATGGCGATATCTCAAACTGCATCTCCATCCTTATGCTGAAACTCCAATAATCAATCCTGGTAATGCCATAATTCCTTATTATGACTCAGAATATGGTAGAATTGGGAATGTGATATGTTACGATATGGATTTCCCAACTTATTTGCATCAGACCGGAAAGAATTCAATTGATATAATGTTAGTTCCCTCATACGATTGGGAAAAAATTACTCCCCTTCATCCCAATATGGCTTGTTTTGAAGGTATTCAGAATGGATTCTCATTAATCAGATCAAACGGAGCAGGCATAAATATGGTAATGGATAACCAAGGTAATATACTCGCGAAAATGAATACATTTACTTCTACATCGAATATACTTTATGCTAATTTACCGTTAAAATCAGTGACCACAATATATTCTGAGCTTGGAAATATATTGATGTATATTCTGATGTTATTTTTACTTTTAGTTGCAGGATTAAGAATTGCAAAAAGATGAAAATAATAAAACACAGGGCCTAACAAATGTAAATTTTATGCATGTTTTAGCGGATAATTCAACAGCAAGTCTTCGTTTAAAACCACCATTTCTAACGAAAGGCAGAATTCTCGCCGCTATATCCTTGTGAATGACAGAAAGATGGAATCTGTTTTACAACCTGAAATACATCGAAATGGTACTCTAGCCATGCGATTCCCCGCCTACAAAATCGGGTGTTTTCCAGTTTAATTGACCCTTACTACTTACAAATTTATAATTCAACTGAAGACTGCCTGACGCTCTTCCAACCATATGTTTTATGTCGCGAAACTGGAACTGTCGATGATCTTCAGTAGGTATAATAGCGCCCATTAAAGTAGCATTGTATACAACTCCGGGAATTATAATCAAGCCTTTTTCCACATTATTGTTGTAATTGATGTACGGCCGGTTGTCAATCTGAAAATCGCATCCTGAAGGATAACCAATATCGAATTGTGGTTAAGCGAAGTTTTTTATAGGGATTGGAAGATACCGAAAACGAGCGGATAAAAAGAGTTCCGACATACGAACGATTAACCAGGTTTATCAGCGTATCATTTACATCTTTTTGGGCGTAAATTTCCTGAATCAGTCCTAGTCCATAATAATTGTAGGCATTTTTTTAACGGAAGAAAATTCGATTTTCGGCTTTTTGTCCGAAATAAAGTTGGCGTCATACTCCATGACTTTGGCACTGAGATATTCAGCTTTAAGAATTTTCTTTATTTTGATTACCAGCGTAACTCTTTCGGTTCAACTTTGTTCGATACTTTGTGTTTGCAAGTTGAATTGTTTTGTGCTGTATTAAAATGCCCATTTAATTCGGCCATAAATTGCTTTGCCAAAATCGCCATATTCAGTCCCCGTTTTTCCAAGAAAAAGTTGTCCGTTAAGCATTAGTTCCCAATTGTTGGCAAGCGAAAATGTTATGGACGGACCCAAAAAGGAAGAACCGTCAGAAGGATTTACCATGGCTGCAAAATTCCCGGATAGCAGGGGAGTGAAGGGAAAAGATGCTTGTCCGAAAACATTAAACATTCCGGAAGAAAGCATTTTTGCATTTAAATTGGTATCGAAAAAATTGCGTCCGCCGGCAGGTCCCAAAACTCCGATGCTGTTGTATAAAACTCCGGTGTGCAGGTATAGACTATTTTTTAAAGTGTAATCTCCAGAAATCGAAATTATCAGTGCTTCGTCGCTTTCGATGGTATTATTTCGAGGAAGAAAGTAGGAGAGTTCGCCCCGAAAACCGCCACCTTTTATATCGCCACTCCAGCCGCCTCCCAAAACATAATCTTTTCCGGCCCAACCTC
>JBNKOT010000549.1:0-9841 GCA_050294855.1 Draconibacterium sp.
AAACGACTCTCTCTCACAAATAGATCTTTAATGGCCCCTCCATATTCTAAATTATTTAAAACATGATGAGTTTTCTTGTCGAAAAAACTTAATGAAATCATCTTCAATGAACTTAATGGGTTTGTAAAACTTGGGTTTGTAAATACAATTCAAATATATCTAAAAAGTTGATAAATCCAATAAGCAACAATAGCATAGGCACTTATGTCCATCGGGTAATCCATTGCCAGGTTAACATAATGGTGGCGTCTTTTTAGCGAATTAGAAGCTGTTTGAAAATTAGAATAATTTAGAAATTCGTAGAATGGTTCCTAATACTAAAAAAAATATGTTCATTTAAACATTGAAAACTTCATAAAAAGTGGCAAAATACGGCACTTTTGAGCATTCTTAATTATGTTAATAATTGAATAATTATTTTTTAGAAAAATATAAGTTTAAAATAAATATTCTTACTTTTTCAACAAAGAATACTTAACAAAACACAATATTAGGCAATCTAAAAAGTGCCTGTAATTTATACTGAATTTAAATTGCAACTTCAAAAAAGCTGATAAAAAATGTAAGGTTTTACGTTGGAGTCGGCTATAAGTGCCCTATATGCTGATAAGAGATTAAATAGATTATTAAGAATTCGTATTAGTTTCCATGGATTCATTTCCTAGAGCAGACCAAACTTTTTGGATTTCGATTTTTTGTTTTAAAAAACGAATGATTTCAGCACAAAAAAGTGATAAAAGATTATCAATTTTAACAAATTTAGTTCCCGTTTGAGATTGGATTAAAAGTTTCAATTGATATTGCCGTCTTTTTATCGATAATATATTAAATAATAAAGAATTTAATCTTCGTTAACAGCGGTTTTTTGCTACGCAGAGCTTGAAATCGTAATTTCGCAATGAGCAGACAAAAAATTCAAAAATTATAAATAATAAAATTATGGGAAAAATAGCTGACAAAGTTAAGCCGGGAGTAGTAACCGGATCCGATTTACAATTTATCTTTAGAGTAGCACAAGAAAATAATTTTGCTATTCCTGCGGTGAACGTAGTAGGTTCATCTTCAATTAATGCGGTAATGGAAGCTGCAAAAAATGTGAACGCTCCTGTTATGATTCAGTTCTCGAATGGCGGGGCAATTTTTAATGCCGGTAAAGGATTAAAACTGGAAGGTCACGAAGCAGGTATTTTAGGTGCTGTTGCAGGTGCAAAACACATTCATACTTTAGCTGAGGCGTACGGTGTTCGTGTAATTTTACATACCGACCACGCTGCAAAAAAATTATTGCCATGGATTGATGGGTTGTTGGATGCAAGTGAGAAAAACTTTGCCGAAACAGGGAAACCATTGTTTAGCTCACACATGTTAGATCTTTCTGAAGAGCCGATTGAAGAGAACATCGAAATCAGCAAAAAATATTTGGAGAGAATGGCGAAAATGGGAATGACGCTGGAAATTGAATTGGGAATTACCGGTGGAGAAGAAGATGGTGTTGACAACTCAGACGTTGATGCATCTAAACTTTACACACAACCCGAGGAAGTTTGTTTTGCGTACGAAGAGTTGAGCAAAGTTTCTCCAAACTTTACAATTGCTGCTTCTTTTGGTAATGTTCATGGTGTGTACAAACCAGGAAACGTAAAATTGACTCCAAAAATTTTGGATAATTCTCAAAAATATATCGTTAAAAAATTAGGTTTAAAAGATCCTCTACCTGTTGATTTTGTATTTCACGGTGGTTCAGGTTCTACTGCAGCCGAAATTAAAGAAGCAATTAGTTACGGTGTGATCAAAATGAACATCGATACTGACACACAGTGGGCATATTGGGATGGAGTTCGTGCTTTCGAAGCGGCTAATCACGACTATTTGCAAGGACAAATTGGTAATCCTGACGGAGAAGACAAGCCAAACAAAAAATTCTATGATCCTCGCGTTTGGGTAAGAAAAGGTGAAGAGGCTTTAATTGCTCGTTTGAAAAAAGCATTTGAAGATTTAAATGCAATCGATAGTATTTAAAGAAACAATCGATAATATATTTAAAAGCCGTTTTAGGAATTCCTGAAACGGCTTTTTTTATGATTGCCTATTTCAAAATTAAATGTTAGCAGAGAAATATTTGTGTTTTTTCGACTCACCCTGATTGAGCCTTCGACACAATCGTCCATCTCTTCGCGAAGAGAGGGAGTGAGGGAGAGTCCATTGAAAATTAATTCACTTTCATTCCTGTTGGTGATTCTTCTGAAACATGAACGTGTTGTGAAGGATTGTAATGGAATAATAACTTAATAATCCTCCGGCTTCCTAAGTCGGCCATCTCCCTGCCTACCGGCAGGCAGGCTTTTAAAAAGGAGGATTAGTTCATTAAATAATTTGTTGAGTTCTTTGTCTGTTAGTTTGTGCGGGCGCGTCATCTTGAGTGCTCGGGACCGTCAATCGGGCTAATTGGTTGCTATGAAAAAACGCTAAGGTTTATTTTGACATGATTTTTCTTTGCTTCGTTTCTTTTTATCCAGGAAAAGAATTGGAGTGAAGCGTAAATCAGCCCGAGCTAAATGAAGTGGGGTTTGGGGTAAAGCCCCAAAGAGTGAGGTAACTATCGATATAATAATTTTCCAATCAATTTTTAGGTAACTTTTCTAATATCAAACTCACGTTAATAATTAACTTATTAATCCTCTGACCTCCTGCGTCGGCCATCTCCTTTTTAAAAGGAGAATTTAAAAAGTTCGGATTAACGATCAAGGCTAAAAATAAAAAAATGCCATCCATTCATTAAAAAAAAATGCCATCTTGAAATAATACTGAATTGATTGATTATTTGCTTAAATCTTTAATACGGATATTTCTGAATTTTAACTCTGAGCCGTGTCCTAAAAAGCCAATATAACCTTTTTCACGTTTTAATCCGGGATGATCGTTGTGGTCTAATGTCCCGTTCTTGCTGGCTTCTACAATGTCGCCGTCTACTATAACTTCACCATTTAAGGTGATTTTTATTTTTGATCCTTGTACGATCACTTCCTCGTAATTCCATTCGCCAACCGGATTTAAAAATCCTCGTTTGGCCGGAATTACACCATAAACAGAACCATGATATTGATAAGGTTTTAAGTCGGAATAAATAGCAGCACTGTTATCCAAAATCTGTAATTCCATACCAACATAAGCTGCGTCTCCTTCCAATGGAGCGCGGATTCCAAGTCCGTTGTTTGCACCCGGAGTTAATTGAAATTCAAATCGATAAATAAAATCGCTGTATTCATTTTCGGTAAATAGATTTCCGTGTCCACCCATTTTTGGATTAATTACCAATTCTCCATTTTCGGCGTAATAATCGGTACGATTTCCCTGCCAGCCATCGAGATTTTTGCCGTTAAAAAGCGACTCAAATCCTGCTGCTTTTTCTTCTTCTGTCAATCCAATTTCCTTTGTATTGATTTCGCGAACATAAATATCCCTGAATGCCAATTCGTTGCCATGAGCTTGTAATTCAATTGCTCCGGTTTTGAAAATCGGTATTTCGCGGTTCCAGTAATTGTCCATTTTTACATTGTCGACCACTAATTCACCATTTAAATAAACCGTTACATTCTCGCCAATCATGGTAATCCGGAAAGTGTTCCATTCAGTAACCGGATTATCTGCAACCAGCAAGGGATCGCGAACATTGTCAGGATTGTTATTGTACAAACCGCCAGAACCAACTTGTGCTCCAACTTCAACGCGTGAGGTATCCCAGATTTGAACCTGCGGTGTTCCTCGAAGATATATTCCACTGTCGCCTTCTTTGGTAATCAGCCAGTCAACAATCATTTCGAAATCGGCATAATCTTTTACAGAACAGAGATTGTCGCCTTTTCCACTGAAAACGATTTTGCCATTTTTTACACTCCAGGTTTCTGTCATTTTCAGGTTGGCTTCGGCTTGTTTTTTTGCCAGTTCCGATTCACTCATTTTTGCACGTGAAATCGGATTACCAACCAAACCTTGCCAGCCATCGAGGTTTTTGCCGTTGAACATCGACACAAAGCCAACATCTCTTGGCATTTCATCCAGATACTTTTTAATGTTGATTTTGGCGTATTCACTGTCTTCTCCGCTTAAAGCTGCTTCCGCTTTTGTAAGTATTCTTTTTACAAGGTCTCCAGAAAAACCACTGTGGTTGTTGCCCGGCAGAACAATGTTTGCAATGGCTTGCGAACTTGTTCTTGCTAATTCCGGATCGGCTAAAAACTGCTCGAGATAAACGATCGACAAAAATGTTTTTAAATTTCCAATCGAAGAAATCACCGTGTTTTTATCGGAAACAGATGTGGCATACTCCATTATTTTACGGTAATGCAAGAGTTTTTGATCGTCGGGTAAATTTGCCGAGCGCACCATTCTTACAAAATTTGTAAAAGCCTTTTCTTTGAATTCTCCACTTGAAGTTTTGCAAATTTCGTAAAGAGATTTTGATGCCGAATAATCTTTCCAGTTTGTTAAAGCATCAAAAGCTGCATTTTTAATTTCTCCGCCTGAAGTAGTAAAATAGTTGCTTACAATTTCCAAAGCAACTGTACCACCAATTTCAGGAAGTACTGGTAAAATGCGCTCTTTAAGGTTTGTTGATTCAAGTGCGGTCAGAATTTTACCATCGGCCTTTTGTTCGGCATCACTATTTTGAATGGCTGCAACAATCGCCATTTGAGTTTCTGTGATTTCATTTTCAGCCGAAACCGAAAGTAAAAGTTTCAATAATTCATCCACATTCTCGTAGGTCGAAACGTTTTTTAATGCGCCAAAGGCTGCTGTTTTTTCATCGATATTTGTTGATAATGTTGCTGCCAAAATTTGTTTAAAATACTGACTGCCTGACTTTGCTGCAATGATAGATATAAACGCCGCTTTTGTTTTATCAGAAGTTTTATCCAACTGAGCTGCAATTGGCGAAAGATGATTTTTATCCAAAAGTTGATTCAGCACTTTTTTGGTGGCATCAATATCTTTTCCATTTGCCAGATGACCAACCAAAACCGGGATTGCTTCAGTTGCTTGTAATTTTGCCAAAGCAATAACCGCTTCTTTACGAACAAGCTGATCTGTTGAATTCAAACTTTCAGCAAGACATTCAGTTGCTAGTATATCGCCACGACGTCCCAGCATCGAAAGGATTTCGGCTTTAATTTCCGATGAGGAAGTTTTTGCTTTTGCAATCCATTTGCGGGTTTCTGCAATTCCTCCAAGTTTTTCAGCAGTATTTAATACTGAATACCGAAATGCTTTGTTACTGTTGTCAACCGCATCCAATAATAAAGGAGTTGCCTCGTAACCCAAATATTTTGCATAAACCGATAAAGCCGAAGCATAATTATGGAGTTGGTCTTCAGCCGTATTTGCTTTAATAATTGTTTTGCAAGCTTTTTTCATCAGCTCGATTTGGTTTTGCTCACCCAAACGATCGGTGTAATGCAGAAATGCTTCGGCGGCGTTTGTTGCTTCGTATTTAAAATTGACAGACTCGGCTGCTTTTAATAGTGTTTTGTACGATTCCGGGGCTCCAATATTTGCCAACGCTGCCAATGCTGTTTTTTTCATCCACCGTTCTTTTTCATCCGAAAATGGGGTGATCAAAGTAACAGATCCTTCGCATTTTACTTCGCCCAAGGCACGAATTAAAGTGGCTGCATTTTTTCCTTCCACTTTTGGTAGCGCAGCAACAAATGCTTTGGCAACCACTTTTTTATTTAATGACAGCAGTGTTTGTGTTGCAGGGTCGCACAAATGCGGATCGCTTAAATAAACAGAAAGTTCAGGGATTGATTTATCGCTGGCAACCAGATTTAACTGGTTCATTAAAAATGTTTTTACTTCAACATCTTTTTGCGATTGAAGCGCAACTAAAATATTGTTTTCGGCAAAAGTACGGGCATCGTTTTTGCCAAACTGACTTGCATGCCGACTTAAACTGTTGATGGCAAAACGCACTGCGGTGTCGTCGCCAACTCCGGGAGGTGTTAACATCGCTGCCAGTTTTTGAAAACCTTCGGGGCCCATTTCAACAATCTCATTTACGACTTTGTCGCGCTGAGCCAGATTTTTTGTTGGCATTTGCGCCAAAATATCTGCAACTTTTGTGTTGAGCGTTCGATTGTCTTGCGCAAAACTTCCTATACTAAAAACTGAAAGCACCAGAATTGTAATAAGTTGGAATATTCTTTTGTTCATCTTTATAATAATTAGAATCAAGATACAAGAATCAAGACACAAGATTTTTGGAATTAATTAATCAAACTTTTGATTTCCATTTTTGAGTCTGTTTTCTTTCCTCTCATTAATAAATAATAATTCTTCAATAATAAATTAAGTGTTTGATTCAGAAAGTTCGAATTCAAGGCTTGCGAAGTCAGAAAATTAAGAAGTTAACTTTTGTAAATGACTGTTTTTCTGACAAGCGTAACGCGGAAGCCGGACTTTCGGGTCAAATACTATATCGTCCATGGTGCACGCATCGGTTGATTAATTAAACGGTTCGCTCCTTCATCGTCGATGAATTCCAATTTGTCGGGATCGAAGTTTAAGGTTCGTCCCAAACGAACAGCTGTAATTCCAAGGTTCACCAAAGTAGCCGAACGGAATCCGTTCATTTCGTTTAATGCAAATTTTTTACGTGTTTTTACCGATTCAGAAAAAATACCGATTTGTGGTTCCGGCTCTGGCAATGTTTTGATAAAACTTTGCAAATTCGGAATGTCAGATTTAAATCCCTGGTAGATTTTTCCATTCGGACCTTCAATGTATGCGGCATCTTTGTCTTTATTCTCGCCATCGAGAATAACCTGACAACCATCGGCATAAGTATAGGTAATTCGTCTCCACGAACCCACTGCATCGTAATGTTGTTGTGGTGCATCCACTTCTATTTTTACCGGACTGGTTTCATCTTTTCCCAACATGTATTGAACCGGATCGAGATAATGTTGCCCCATGTCGCCCAAACCACCGCCGTCGTAATCCCAGTAACCACGGAAATTGGAATGAACTCGTTCAACGTTGTAAGGTTTGTAAGGTGCCGGCCCGAGCCACATGTCGTAGTTTAGATTTTCAGGCACTGTTTGTGGTGCCAGATTGTATTTGCCACTCCAGTAGAATTTCCAGTTGTAACCGGTAATTCCGCTGACAGTAACTTTTAAAGGCCAACCTAATATTCCACTGTCGATTACTTTTTTCAATGGTTTAACATCGGTTCCCAATCCGTAGAAATTGTCTTTAAAACGGAACCAGGTGTTTAAGCGGAACATTCTTCCGTGAGCATTTACTGCTTCAACCACTTTCTTGCCTTCGCCAATGGTTCGTGTCATTGGTTTTTCGCACCAAATATCTTTTCCGGCTTTTGACGCTTCAACTGCCATTAATCCATGCCAATGCGGAGGTGTTGCAATGTGTACAATGTCGACTTCGGGCAAGTGACAAACTTCGCGGAAATCGTCGAAATGTTTCACTTTGTAGTCGATTAAACTTTGTGCTTTTTCCAGGTGCAATTTATCTACATCGCAAATGGCGACTACTTTTGTGCCTTCGTAGGGAATGTGTCCGCGGCCCATTCCGCCAACTCCAATTATTGCTTTGGTTAATTGGTCCGATGGTGCTAAAAATCCGTTTCCTCCCATTACGTGGCGCGGAATAATTGTCATTCCAGCTCCGGCAGCAAGGGCACTTTTTAAGAATTTTCTTCTTGTAGTTTGTTTGTTAGAATTCATTGTATCGTTTATTGATTTTGAATGATCAAAAATTATAGCCTTTAAAAGTAATAATGAATTTAAAATAAATGATTAGCATAAGTCATCTTTTGAAAAAAATATAAAACTCCTTTGGAGTGTTCGCCCCGGAACATTAATGAAATCTTGATAAGAAATAAATTCTCAAATCGTTGCGATTGTTTTCATTCCCTATCTTTAAAATTCATATACCTAAATTTAAAAGGATGAAAGATATTCAGGAATTACGGATTCGGGAAAATCGCTTGCAGAAACTTACGAAGCGGCTTTGATAAATTTATATAAAAAAGAAACACGATTTGAAACGCAATACGACAAACCTGACGATCATCGGAGCATCGATTGTAGCATGAACATGACCATCGAATAGCCGGAACCCGAGTCGTTTACTCGCGATATGTACGATAGCACCGAAGCTAACGTCATCAATAAAATTAAGGTTTTTGATGAGAAACGTTAACGGATGAAATTAATCGTGAGTTACATTTATTTATATCCAGTTTAAACTTATTAAATCCACATGTCGGGAGATAAATAATTTTATATTATCAAACAAAAGGGCATGAATCGACTTCCTAAATGGGAAAATGAAGGAGAAATTTGGACTACTCACACAGATAACATCTTCGATATCATCGTCCCTCTCTTCGCGAAAAGAGGTTGAGAAAGGAGAGGTCAAGTGTCAGAATATTAGGCATTAAGCTAAATTGAATGAAAGTGAAAATTCATTGTGAAGACAAGGCAAACTATGTTTTTACAGACAGGAATCAATAGATTTTATTAAATTTTTCCTTCACCAAATTTTTTACTTCGTTCATCGGAATTTCTTTTTCCAATTCCTGTTGAAGCGAAGTAACTGCCGACGAAGCAAAACCACAGGGATTAATATAATTATAGTAGCGCATGTCGGTATTTACGTTTAAAGCAAAACCGTGCATGGTTACATAGCGACTCACACGAACACCGATTGCACATATTTTTCGGGCGCGGACTTTGTGGTCAGAATCAAGCCAAACACCGGTTGCACCTTCTTTTCTGCCGCCGATTAATCCAAAATCGGCAATGGTTGCAATAATGGCATCTTCCATTTTTTCGATGTACTCGCGTACACCAATTTTGTAGTGTTCTAAATCGATGATCGGGTAGCCAACCAATTGGCCTGGACCGTGATAAGTAATATCGCCGCCCCGATTTATTTTGTAATAAGTAGCTTCTATTTTTTTGAGAAAATCGCCGGCGGCTAACAAATTATTTTCATCACCACTCTTTCCCAATGTATAAACATGCGGATGTTCAACCAATAAAAAATGGTTTTTTTCTGAAGGCTTTTTTGTTGCCCGTTTATCGTCCGAAACATCTTTTAAAAGTTCTTCCTGATAATCCCAGCACTCTTTATAATCTTTTAAACCTACGTCGATAAAATTAAAATTTGCCACAGTATTCTTATTTTATTATCCAATCCCCTGAATTCCCCTTTTCGAATGGTGACGAGATATAATTGTATTTTTACTTACGACTTTCTACTCACTCTTTCTTCACGCATTTACATGCTCCTCTGCCCTGTACGAACTTCGAACCAGCGGCGAACTCTCAACAAATTTAAAGCCTTTTTCGAGTCCAATCTTTTTATACTCTGCAAATTGTTCCGGAGTGATGTATTCTACAACCGGCATATGCGTTGAACTTGGTGCCAGATATTGTCCGATTGTCATTACTTTGCAACCGGCTTCCAAAAGATCGTCCATGGTTTGTAAAACTTCTGCTTTTGTTTCGCCCAAGCCAAGCATAATTCCCGATTTTGCCACTTTATAATTGTCGGCAATGTATTTAATCACCTCCAGACTTCTTCTGTATTTCGAGGCAAAACGAATAAAAGGAGTGAGTCGTTCCACCGTTTCAACATTATGCGAAATCACATCGGGTTGTGCATCAATCACCTGCTGAATGAGTTCTTGTTTTCCCCTGAAATCGGGGATTAAAACCTCAATTTTAGTATCGGGACTTACCCGTTTTACTTCGGTAATGGTTCGTGCCCAGATTTCTGCTCCCTGGTCATCCAAATCGTCGCGGTCGACCGAGGT
>JBNKOT010000550.1:0-9251 GCA_050294855.1 Draconibacterium sp.
ATCGGCCTTGTAATTGGGGCGTTTGTCGCATTTCTTATTATTCAGATTAAATCGAAATCAAGCGATAACAAGTTTCTCGAAGAACGAAGCGCTTATGAAAAAACAGAGGCACAGCTCGAGGAACGTGTAAATAATCTTCAAAGCGATAAAGAAAGATTAACGAAAGAGCTGGAACAAACCGAAATTCAAAACGAACAGCAACTGCAACGTTTGGCAAAAGCTGAAGTTGAATTTGCAAACCTGCGCGAAAAGCTGACTACGCAAAAACAGGAAATGGAAGACCTGCAAAAGAAGTTCACCACAGAATTCGAAAACGTTGCCAATAAAATACTCGAGAAAAACAGCGAGAAATTTACAGCTGCCAATCAAAAAAATATCGGGGATGTGCTAAATCCGTTAAAAGAAAAAATCCAGCTTTTCGAGAAAAAAGTAGACGACACATACCGTCAGGGTTTAAAAGATCAGACCGATTTGCGGGCAGAAATGAAAAAGCTTTTTGATTTAAACTCCAAAATCAGCGAAGAGGCGAACAACCTGACCAAAGCTTTAAAAGGCGATGTAAAAAAACAGGGCAACTGGGGCGAGGTTGTTTTAGAAAGGATTCTGGAACGGTCTGGGTTGAACGAAGGCGAGCAGGGTTACCAGAAACAGTTTAGCGATACTTCGGAAGAAGGGAAGCGGATTTTTCCGGATGTTGTTATTAATCTGCCCGACAACAAACACATTATTATCGATTCGAAAGTTTCGTTAATTGCATACGAACGTGCGGTGAATGCGGAGACCGATGCCAAACGCGAAGGTTTTATTAAAGACCACCTTTTTAGTTTAAAAACGCACATTAAAGGATTGAGCGAAAAACATTACCAAACGGCAAGTAAATTAAACTCGCCCGATTTTGTTTTGCTTTTTATTCCCATCGAATCGTCGTTTAGTGTTGCTATTCAGGAAGACCAGGAACTGTTCTCTTTTGCCTGGGACCTGAAAGTAGTTTTGGTAAGTCCCTCAACATTGTTGGCTACTTTGCGCACCATTTCATCGATCTGGCAGCAAGAAAATCAAACAAAAAATGCCATCGAAATTGCACGGCAGGGAGGAGCTTTGTACGATAAGTTTGTGGGATTTATTGCCGACATGGAAAACATCGGGAAAAATCTTGATACCACTCGTAAAACTTACGATTCGGCGATTAATAAATTACATGTCGGAAGCGGTAATCTGGTGAAACGTGTTGAAAACATTAAAAAGCTGGGAGCAAAAGCAACAAAAGAACTTCCCAAAAATATGTTGGATGAATAAGCCGAAAGAGCGAAAAAGATTCTCACATCTAAATGGTTTTTGGCTCTTACTATTGCAATTCCTGTAGTTTTTTTTCACAAATATTTTTAAGATATAATGCAAGTATGTTGCCATAAGAATCGAACAATTCAAGTGTCGATCCTATTTATTTTGAAGATTTAAATGGGGATGGAACAATTCTAAAGTGATTCAAACAGGTTCTTAATTTCTGTTTTTTTGCCGATTTTAAAGTTCTACAAAATATTTTTTTTTGCCTAAAAGCTCAATTTATCCGTTATTCTTCGCTTAGTAAGCAGCATGGTTTTTATGCCATTCCCGTTGTTGATCTGGATTGCATTATTTTGTGTCTCGTGCATTTCCATCAGAATGTCGCAACTAACTTCTATTTCATTTAATTCGCCTACCGTATCCGTTTCAAGGTAAGTCCAAAGCGCATCAGATTGCAATTCCTTCCCAATAAATTTATAATCAACTCCTTTCCCATTAACTTTGATTTTCAGTTTCGATTTGAAGTATTCTGAAATAATTTTATTGGCATCGGGGCGTTCTCGTTCCTCACCCAGGAAAATAATTCTTTCGCCTTTGTTTTCAAGCGCCAGTAAGAAATCGTCGGCAAAAGTTTTCACCGAAATTTCCAGCGTTTTATTTTCGCGATTGTAATCAATCTGACATATACTCACATAAAACGGGTGGGCAGTTGCAATGACCGAAATCAACAAAAAAGTATATATCAGAATAATTATTTTCTTTCCACTTCGCATAACAAAAGAATATGACACAAAACTAAAAATAAAAATTTGGTTTCACACTGACCTTGAAATAGGTTGGAAAATGGTGTAAACATAAATTTATTGATTATTTTGTTTTTAATCTTGCTTGATATGGATAGGATGAGTTCAGCTTGATATTTAAATTAATTGTGATGTGTTGCGAACTCATAAATGCTAAGCCCTTGTTTGCACAGAGCGTTAGTTTGGCGCTGATTAATGCAAGATTGGTCTTTTTGTCTTTTTTACAATAAATTTTGTACATTCACCTCAATTAATTTTTAATCCAACTAAGGCCATGAAACGATCATGAAATTTAATCTGTGATATTTCACAAAGAAGCATGATTAAATTCCATCGGGAGTTCCATACGATACAATAAAAACTAAAAAATCTAAACGGATGAAACGAAATTTTATTCTCACGCTAATTTTATTTGCAGCACTATTTTCTGCAAGTGCACAGTCCAATTCTGTTCATCTCAACTCTTTGGGGTTCTTGCCCGATCTTAATAAATCGGCTGTCATTACCAAAGAAAGTACTTCATTTGAAATTGTAAATGCAGTCGACGGAAAATCGGTTTATACCGGAAAAGTTACAGGACCAAAATATCAAAAAGATGTTGATCAGGAAGTTTGGTTTGCCAATTTCTCCGACTTTAAAACTCCGGGAGAATATTTTATCGAAGTTCAGGGAGCAGGTAAATCGGTAACCTTTAAAATTGGTAACGATGTGTTTAACTTTGCAGAAAAAACGAGTATGCGCGCTTTTTATTTATGGCGCTGCGGTATTGAAGTCGATGGCGATTTTAACGGGAATCATTATCATCAGGACATTTGCCATCAGGAAGATGGATACGAAGATTATGTTGGAAATCCAGGTAACCAGCGCGATGGAAAAGGCGGATGGCACGATGCCGGAGATCATGGAAAATACATTGTAAATGCAGGTGTTTCGGTTGGTGTACTGTTTATGGCCTGGGATCATTTTCAGGCTAAACTTGAAAAATTGAAGCTTGATATTCCCGAAGCCGCACCGGGATTTCCCGATTTTTTGACCGAGTTAAAATGGGAAACCGACTGGATTTTAAAGATGCAGTATCCCGACGGATCGGGACGGGTTTCGCATAAATTAACACGAACCAACTTTTCGGGATTTATTATGGCTTCCGACGATGACGAAAAAAGATATTTTACTGAATGGAGTTCGGCTGCAACTGCCGATTTTGTGGCAATGATGGCAATGGCAGCGCGTTATTTTAAACCTTACGATGCCGATTATGCTAAAAAATACCTCAACGCCGCCTGGGTGAGTTATCGGTTTTTAGTCGAAAATCCCCAATACAAAAGATTTGTTCAGGGCGATTTTAAAACCGGTGGTTATCAGACTCGCGATGTTGACGATCGTTTGTGGGCAGCAGCAGAAATGTGGGAAACAACCGGAGATAAAGATTGTTTGACCGATTTTGAAAACAGAGCGGCCAAAATGGATTTTGCAATTCTAGAAAACTGGGACTGGCAAAATGTGTCGAATCTGGCCATGTTTACTTATGCACTTTCGAAAAGAGACGGGAAAGATGCAAGCATTGTAAAAACGATAAAAGGCAATATTATTGCCAATGCCGATGAGCTGGTTCAGAAAGGAAAAGCCGACGTTTATTCGCGCGCTTTGGCTGGCCGGTACTATTGGGGTTGCAACGGAACTGTTGCTCGTCAGGTGGTAAACCTGCAGGTTGCCAATCGAATTCTGCAGAAAAAAGAATACATCGAAACTGGCATTGGAATTGTCGATCATATTTTCGGGAAAAATTATTACAATCGTTCGTACGTTACTGGCTTGGGAATTCAACCGCCGATGCGGCCGCACGATCGCCGTTCGGGTGCCGACAAAATAGATGCGCCCTGGCCGGGTTATCTTGTGGGTGGGGGGCACACAGCAACCGACTGGGTGGACAAACAAGAATCTTATAGTCACAACGAAATTGCGATCAACTGGCAAGCCGCTTTGGTTTATGCGCTCGCAGGTTTTATCGATTAGTAAGAATTTAAAAAAAGTATTTTTAGGATTTGCCATATCATAAGTTGGAAAGCTTTTGATTCTCTTTAAGTTGTAATGCTTTAGTATTCAATTTATTTTATAATTTTAAGCAAAACTATTGTTATGGCTAAACAAGAAAAATACCCACTTTCAAGAAGAAATTTTATCAAAGTTTCGGCAGCTACAACTGCTGCGGTATCAACCCTGTCGCTGGGCGGATGTAACATCGGAAAAGTTCCGACGCCCATGAAACGCAAATTTGGAAATCTTGGTTTCGAGGTTACAACTCTCGCTTTGGGCGGACAAGCATCGTTGCAATGGACACCCGATGATGTCGATCCGGTTGCAATTATTTTAAAGGCTTTTGAGTTGGGAATTAATTATTACGATACTTCGAATTTATATGCCGGAAGTCAGTTGAATTTTAACAAAGCATTTAAAAGGCTCGATTTAATTCCGGGTGAAGAAAACTATAATAAAGCACTGCGCGAATCGATTTGGCTCACCAGTAAAACGGCGCAGCGTTGGGGAAAATCCGGCTGGCCGGAACGCGAAAATGTAAATAACTGGTCGAATGGCGAAAATGTAAAATGTGCCGTTGATGATGTAAAACGTTCGCTCACCCAGATTTTTGGTGATGGTGAAGGCTTTTATCCTGAAGGTGCTTATCTCGACATGGTTTTATGTCATACTTTGCACAACACCGATGAAGTGGATGTACTATACGAAGGGCTTGAAACACCGCTCGATCCCGAAGGAAATTTTGGTGCTTTGATTGCTTTGCGCGATTTGCGCGACGGGACAAATCTTACCGGCATGAATCCAAGAAACGAAAAACTGATTAAACACATCGGCTTTTCGGGGCATGCGAATCCGCCGGCAATGATCGACATGATTCAACGCGATGAATATGGAATTTTGGATGGAATGTTGATTGCCATTAATGCCAACGACAAAACAAAAATGAACATGCAGTACAATGTAATTCCGGTTGCCGAAGCCAAAGGAATGGGAATTATTGGCATGAAAGTTTTTGCCGATGCCGCCATGTATCATAAAGAACCACGTTGGTCGCAAACCCCTGCCGACGTTTTCCGGAAAGTGGGAACCGCAGAATTACCAAGCCGCCCGTTAATCGAATATTCGTTAACAACTCCCGGTGTTCATACATTAATTATCGGAATCGGGCAGATCGATGATGATCCGATGAAATGCCAGTTGGTGCAGAATTTTTATGCCGCACAAATCGAACCCGACGGAATGAGTGCCAGCGACCGGAAAAAAATTGAAGAACAAGCAAAAAAAGTGAAGCAGGGGAGCAATTATTTTCAGGTAATCGAAAACGAAGGATTGGTGGCTCCGCGCGATGCACAGCTTGTAAACAATAAAGTTTTGTGGCAAACTTCGTATGCCGGCGACGAACCAATTTCGCATTACGAAATTATAGTCGACGGAGTGCTTGCAGGTAAAGTTGAACATCGCCCGCAATTGCTAAAAAGTATACCATTTAGTTTTGAGCTCAATAAAAACGGAAGTGAAATTTTGCTTGCTGCGGTCGATAAAAGCGGAAATCGTGCAGAAGCAAAGATCGTTTAATAAAAATGTAATTAATTTATTGTTTCTTTGTTGAACTTAATTCAAAATTGGTGGTTTGAATTTATAAAACAAAAAATACAAAACTAATTATGGTAGACAGAATATCAGACCCAATCGGACGTTTAATGGGTCTTCGCTATAAATCGCATCCCTGGCACGGAGTTTCTATTGGAAATGATGCACCTGAGGAATTAACCGCATTTATTGAAGTAGTTTCGACCGACACAGTAAAATACGAAATCGACAAAGACAGTGGTTATTTGCGCATCGACCGTCCTCAAAAATTCTCGAATGTTGTTCCGGCACTTTATGGTTTTATTCCGCAAACTTTTTGTGGCGAGAAAGTGGGCGAATATTGCAGCAAAAAAACCGGTAAAAAAGGTGTGATTGGCGATGGCGACCCAATTGATATTTGTGTGTTAACCGAAAAGGCAATTGCTCACGGCGATTTACTGGTGAATGCAATTCCGATTGGAGGATTCCGAATGATTGATGGAAACGAAGCCGACGACAAAATTATTGCCGTACTACGAAACGACACGGTTTACGGTCATTTTAAAGATATTTCTGAAGTACCACAAATTGTGATTCAACGTTTGGAGCACTATTTTCTCACTTACAAAGATATGCCCGGCGAAGAAAAAGATACCGAAATTGCCGGTTCGTACGGAGCCAAAGAAGCACACGAAGTTATTATACAATCGGTGATCGATTACAACAATAAATTTGCAAATCTGGGTAAGTTATTATCCTAACAAAAAAGGAGATCAAAATTGATCTCCTTTTTTGTTAGCCTTTTTTCAGAATCAGTTGGTCTGCTTAATAAATTTTTCCTACAGGATATCTTTTCCAGGTACGCTCAAACCATTCCGAATTATTATAAATCCATGCCAATTGTGCCCGATGATTTTTTGCAAACTCAGCATCGGTTTTTTGTTTTTCCTGAAATTCTTTTTTGAATTCGGGATGTTCATTTAAATATTTTAACGCGTTTTCCTCAAAACCATAACTCGAAAAATACTCTCGCTGATCGAGAATATTGTCAAAAAAGTTCCACCTGAAAAACGAATCGCCTGCTTTTGGTTCGAGCATTTCGATCAGGTATTTAATTTTTTCCTGCCGAACCGGAATTATTAAGTCGCCTTTAAAGTATTGAATTTCATGTTCTTCAGAATGAGTAGAAATATTATTGTGGAAATAATGTCCGTTGTACGGGCGTTGTGGACTGGTAAATTCATCGATATAATCTACGGTAACTTCAATTAAGGTATCTTTTTGAATTTCGGAATAGTTTACGCCTACTACATTTAGTCGTTCGATCACATCTTTATATCCCTGCGGCAAAATATAATATTCGGGTACTTTTACCAAATCAGTTTCTTTCCAGGTGTCGAAATACCTGATTTGTTCTGTGTATGGTTTTGATCTGTCGTAACCAAAACGTTTTAATCCACTCACCGGGCTCACCTGATTTTCGTCGGTTGTATAACCTTTAAACTCAATCATCTGGTATTTTGTGGTGTCGAGTTCGAAAGCAATCGGGTAATTTTCTTTTTTCATCGACTCTTCAATTCCTGCTTTTCTCGACTTTTTTATTTCGTCATTTTTTTCCGAAGTAAAACCGGCTAGTGCATGAATAAACTGGTAACACGATTTTACACGGTCGGGGTAATTTTTGTAAATGTGGTTTTCGGTCATCATCCCGTACGAATGAAACAAAGTTGCAAATCCCGACGAGTACCGCGGTCCTTCCTGTGTCATATTTATGCCAAGTTTTGGGTCGCGGAAAATAAAACTTACATACGGAATTAAATCGTATTCGCCCTGTTTCATTTTATCGTACATGTTTGGGATAAAAGTTTTGCGGATAAACGATTCCATTGCCGGCGGAAAAAGATCGGGCGATGGTGGAATTAGAGTGATGCTGTATTGATGATCGGATCCGTTTGTTGTATGAGTATCCAGAAAAATATCGGGATCCCATTCGGTAAAAATCTTGCTGAAGCTTTTGGCATTTTCAGAGTCGCATTTGGTAAAATCGCGGTTTAGGTCGAGGTTTCTTGCATTTCCGCGAAAACCGGTTTCATAAGGAGTTGTTTGCCCCGAACGATTGTAGGCACTGCGGTTTAAGTGCCCGCCAATACTATAAACCGGAATGATGATGATTACGGTATTTTGGAGCAGTTTTGCCATGCCGTCTTTGTTTCGGAGAATGTCGTCGGCAAACCATAAACTGGCATCAATTCCTTCGGGTTCGCCCGGGTGAATTCCGTTGTTGATGAGCAAAACCGATTTCCCTTCGGCTTTTATTGTTTTCGGATTAAACTCATCATTGTTGTTGATGACAAAAAGATGTAGCGGTTTTCCGGTGTCGGTTTTTCCTTTCTCGAGAAGTGTGGCGTTGGTATAATTCTCATCCAACGTTTTATACATTTCAATAACTTCGTCGTAGGTTGGCGTGTAATTTTGTTCGTATTTTAAATGAAGGAGTGGCTGGTTCTGGGCAAAAACTACAACGTTTATCAGTATTAAAAAGAGAGTTAAGAAAAATCTTATTCGTTTCATTCTTAATTGGTTTTATTTTCTCTATAAACTCTGTGGTAAAAACTAAGCACAAAGAGCGCAACGTTTTTCACGAAATTTCGCAAACAAAGATTTAATAAGAATACTATTTACGTTCTAAATTTAGGTAAGAATAATTGAATTGGTTTTTTTCGTCGTAAAAATCTTCACGCGAATTTTCATTCCATTCCGAATAATCGATTTCGGGGAAATACACATCTGCATCGAAAGGCTGATGCACCAGCGTTAAATACAGTTTCCCGGCAATCGGAAAAAACTGTCGGTAAATCATTCCTCCGCCAATAACAAAAGCTTCGTTTTCGTTTTTTACTTTTTCGATGGCTTCGTCGATTGAAAAAACAGTTTCGCAGCCCGTAAAAACATCGTCTGGTTTGTCGGTAATTACAATGTGGCGGCGGTTAGGCAGTGGCCATTTTGGTAACGACAGCAGCGTGTTTCGTCCCATAATTATCGTGTGCCCGCTGGTAATTTCCTTAAAATGTTTTAAATCGTTGGGCAAATGAAAAAGCAGATCGTTGTTTTTTCCAATGGCAAAATTCTCTGCAATAGCAACAATGATGGATATATTTTTTTGAGTCATAGTTTTAAAATTTCAAAGTCAAAGGTCATTAGTCGCCTGGATATTGAGTATTGAACATTGATTATTGGATATTAATTCTTTTGACTTTTGTTTTTTGTTCTTTTATACCGCTACAATTCCTTTAATATGTGGATGCGAATTGTAGTCCACCAGCTCAAAATCGGCGAATTTAAAATCAAAAATATTTTTAATGTTGGGATTGATTTTTAGGGTGGGCAGTGCCTTCGGTTCTCTGGTTAACTGCAGTTTTACTTGTTCGAGGTGGTTCGAGTAAATGTGTACATCGCCAAAGGTGTGTACAAAATCGCCGGGTTTTAGATCAGTTACCTGAGCGACCATATATGTAAGAAGTGCATAAGAAGCAATATTAAAGGGTACACCCAGGAAAATAT
>JBNKOT010000551.1:0-8819 GCA_050294855.1 Draconibacterium sp.
TGCAAGAATGTTTGGATGCATGGATTGAAAGGAACGGTTGCCCTACAACACCGGTAATTACTGACCCTTTTCCTGCTAATAAACCTAATTCGCAATCGACGAAGAAACATTGGGGACCCGGTAATGAGGGGGTTGAAATTGAATTTATAAGTGTTGCAGGTGTAGGCCACTGGTATAAAGACGATCCCAATAGTGTGTTTACCAGTCAGGAAATCTGGAATTTTTGTAAGAAATTTTCACTTAAAATGGGGTATCCTGAATTCGAATATGCTGCTGTAACCGAAAGTAATCCTAAACAAATTCGGGTAAATTTAAGTGAAGAGATTGTAGATTCGAGTTTCTTCAATGGCTTTACAGTGAAAGTTGATTCTGCGACCGTAACAATAGATAGTGTTGTTATGCATAATACAAACCAGTTAATAATAAATCTGGGCGACAGCTTACAAAAAGACAATGAGATTACATTATCTTACAGTAATGGGAACGTGTTTTCCGCTACGGGAAAGCAACTGATAAGTTTCAGCGATACCTTGGTTGATAACCTGCTTATAGGCGCATCTCCAAGGATAATTGAACTAACATCCAATAAAAATGGCGACACAATTGTGGCAAGGTTCAATATGGAGATGCAAAATCCTTCTGATATTTCTGCCCTGTCCTTAAACGCTGAATACAACGGTCAAACAAATGTTCTTATTCCTCAAAGTTCAATCCTGAATAACGATTCTACCGTTTTATTATTCACTTTGGGCAATCAGGTTTATAGAGACTATGCACTTTCATTAACATATACAGGTAGCAATATTATTTCAAAAGATAATGGTATACTGAAAACATTTTCCGATTTACAGGTAACCAACAATTCAAATGGTTTACCTGTGCAAGTTAATTCCGGAGAATTAAAAACCGACGGTATCACACTTTTATTGGAATGCTCAAAGCCAATGGCAAAGGTGTCAGGTCAAACCGATAATATAATCCTTGATGTTAATGGGAATAATATTTCAATTAAGTCTGTTTCTGCTATAAATAATACCTTAGAGCTTAAACTGTGGAAAAGTATTCATTACGATGATGTTGTAAAAGTAAGTTACACTCCCGGAGAAATAACTGCCACTGATAATGGTCCTCTGGAAGCATTTAGCAATTTGGAAATTACAAACCAAGTAAGCGAACCAACCTGGATATCTATCCCGGGTAAAGTAGAAGCAGAAAACTACGTCTTTGTTTCAGGAATGCAGGCCGAAACAACCGGGGATGTAGGAGGTGGACAAAACCTGGGCTGGATTAGTGACGGAAGTTGGGTAGAATATGCTATTGAAAACAACACATCTGAATCTGATTATCAAATTGATTTCAGGCTTGCCGCGCCAAATGCAGGAGGCAGAATTGATTACTACATTGATGAGGTAAAAATAGATGCAGTAAGTTCGCCAGTTACAGGTGACTGGCAGGTTTATCAATCAGTAACGAAAAATATTAGCATACCTCAAGGGAAACATTATTTGAAAATTGTTGCTGCAAAGGCCGGTTTTAATATAAATTACATGGAGGTTTATAATATAAAAACAGGAGTAAAGGAAACAAAAGAGACTAAATTCCGGATTTTTCCCAATCCTGTATCTGAAGAGATGACGATAAATTCTTCCGGTTTTATGCATAATCAAATTGAGATTTTCGATGCCACAGGGAATTTGGTTATCAGCAGGATAACAGAGGGTGAAACTATTTCAAGCATGCCTGTTCATTTGGCAAACGGGGTGTATGTTGTTAAAATAAGCAACGAAAAACAATACCAGATAGAAAAAATAATCATATCTAATAAACATTAAAAAAGGCATTTGTTAATGACATCAGGATTTTTCTATAGAATGGAAATTCAATATTGTGTTGGTACATGAAGACAGTGGAACTGGTGCCAATGATGCGGGCAGTTTTGATAAAATGATTTTATTTTCGGTAATTTAAGGTTAAAAATGAAAAATAGTTTAAGATTGTCAGTGGTGATGCTGTTTGTTTGTCAAACGGTTTTTGGACAACCGGTTCTTGACAAAGATGAACGACCGATTGCATTTTTAACAAAAGATGTTGTTTTGTCTGAGTCGTCGATAAAACAGCCGGAGACCCGTCTTAAAACACAAACGCTCAAGGAATGGGAAAATCCAGAGGTTAACGGCATCCATAAAGAAAAGCCGCATGCATATGGCTTTTTGTCATCCGAAAAGGCAAATCATCCGGTGGTTAAATCGCTTAACGGTATCTGGAAGTTTCACTGGTCTCCCGATCCGCAATCACGACCTGAAGATTTTTATAAAGAAAATTACCCGGTCGAAAGCTGGGATAATATTGTTGTGCCTGGTAATTGGGAATTGCAGGGTTTTGGTACCCCTATTTATACAAATATAAATTATCCTTTTCAAAAAGATGAACCCAAAGTTATCGGCGAACCGCCAAAACATTTCACCGCCTATAAGAATCGAAACCCGGTGGGCAGCTATTGCACCTCATTTTCAGTACCCGAAAACTGGAAGGACAAACTTGTATTTTTAAACTTTGGGGGCGTGCGGTCTGCCATGTATGTTTGGGTAAACGGTGAAAAAGTAGGTTACAGCGAAGGTTCAATGACTCCTGCCGAATTTGATATTTCAAAATATATTCATAGTGGCGAAAACAAGCTGGCTGTTGAAGTTTACCGCTGGTGCGACGGAAGTTATCTTGAGGATCAGGATATGTGGCGCTTGAGTGGCATTTTTAGGGATGTCGACCTGATTGCACATCCAAAATCGTTTATTCGCGATTTTTCGGTACAAGCCCTGCCCACAAGTGATTTCAGCAATGCCTCAGTAAATATCAGGATGAATATTGACAATCGTTCTGAAGAAAGCTGGAAAGGCTTAAATATTGAAGCCGGGATCTCAGGATACTCAACCTTAGGTGATGTAATTGATATTCAGTTAGCTAAAGAAGTTGGTGTTTTAAATAAGCAATCAGAAAATGTTTTAGAATTACGTGCAAACATAGAAAACCCACGTTTATGGTCAGCTGAAACTCCTTATTTATACGGGGTGAAACTGAAACTGAAAAACAGCAAAAATGAGGTGCTCGAAACCATTCACTGGCAATTTGGGGTTAGGAAAATTGAAGTTCGTGGAGAAGTATTTTATATAAACGGGAAAGCCGTAAAACTGAAAGGTGTAAACCGGCACGAGCACCACCCCCGGACAGGAAAGTACCTTGACAAAAAAACCGTTATTAAAGATATTGAGCTGATGAAAAGGGCGAATATCAACCTGGTTCGTACCAGTCATTATCCAAACGACCCTGTATTTTATGAATTATGTGATAAATATGGAATTTATGTAATGGACGAGGCCAACCAGGAATCGCACGCTTATGGAATTGGCAATAGTACTTTAGGCGATAATCCGGTCTGGGAAAAATCCCATGTCGAAAGGGCTGTTACGATGGTGGAACGAGATAAAAATTATACCAGTGTCATTATGTGGTCGCTTGGTAACGAAGGAGGTCGTGGTCGTAACTTTATTGCCATGGCTGATACTGTTAAAAAGCTCGATCCCTCAAGGCTGGTGTTTTCAGATTCACACCGGGATGTTTCTTCCATTTATGATGAAGGTTACTTAGCACCAAACAATTTCAAGAAATTGGCTGAAGAGATTAATGATAAACCTGTTTTTATGCGTGAATATGCCCATGCCATGGGAAATTCGGTAGGTAATTTAAATGAATACTGGGATATTATTTATGCTGATTCAAGTATAGTTGGTGCTGCTATCTGGGATTGGGTAGATCAGAGTATTGCTAAAAAAACAGACGGTTCTCCAGTTTGCTACGGCAAGCAGCCAGCCGATTTAAGCCTTAAAGATGATGAATTTTGGGCGTATGGTGGCGATTTTGGTGACCTGCCCAATGATGGTGCATTCTGTATAAATGGGCTAATTGGTCCCGACAGGATTCCGCACCCACATTATTACCAGGTTCAGAAAACATATCAGTATATTGATTTTACACTGGAGAATACGTTTCCGCTAAAACTAAAAGTGAACAACCAGTATGATTTTACTTCTACCGATAAGTTCGATTTGGTGTACGAGTTTTTGGTGAATGGGAAAGTAACAGCAACCGGATTATTAAAATGCCCGCCGGTTTCCCCCGGGCAATCGGGTGAGGTTTTGGTTGAATTACCCAAAGCGTATGATCATTGGAACGGAGAAGTTATTCTGAATGTGTATGCCCGATTAAAAGAACCTGCTTTGTGGGCCGAAACCGGTTTTACCGTGGCTCGCGAGCAGTTCGTACTCGAAACCGAAAAAACTCAAAAAATTGAGGCGATTGGAAATACACCTGTTGTTAATGAATCCGGGTCGAACATTTTGGTTCATACCGACAGCATGAAATTTAGATTTGATAAAACGAATGGGGCATTAAGCAGTTGGATGGCGAACGATAAAGAGTTGCTTATGGGAAGCCTGGAGCCATATTTCTGGAAACCAACGAACGATAACCAAAAACGCAACGGCTACGAACAACGGCTTGGAAAGTGGAGAAATGCAGCAGCTACCAGGCAAGTAGAAAATGTTCAAATTCAAAAATTGCCGGGATTAACAAGTATAACTTTCGACATGAACCTTCCTGATATTGGCGCATCCTATAAATTAACCTATACCGTAAACGGGGTTGGCAAATTGCAGGTTGAAGCATCGTATATCCCAACATCTGACGATATTCCACTGATACCCAAATTTGGTATGCGTATGAAGCTATCCTCAGAATTAAATACGGTTGATTGGTATGGGCGGGGGCCTTTCGAGAATTATCCCGATCGCAAAACGGGCTATCTGGTTGGTTTATATGAATTGAAACTAGAAAATTTTATAAGCTCTTATGCAGCTCCCCAGGATAATGCCAACCGTTGCGATGTGCGGTGGTTTAAATTTTCTGGTCAAAAAACAGCTAGTGTAAAAGTTACAGGATTTCAGCCCCTTAATTTCCGTGCCTGGCCATATACCGAAGACGATTTGGAAAAGGCCGGACATCCGTATGAAATACAGCAAAGGGATTTTATCAACCTGAATATCGATTTGAACATCCATGGAGTTGGAGGGAACGATAGTTGGGGGGCACGAACATTGGATAAGTATACAAATCGAGGCAATAAACCTTATCACTATGGTTTTATAATGGAATACATTAATAGACAGGAAATAAATAGTAATCAGTAGAGTGTATGAAAAGGAATATTTTTATGTGGAATCATCATTTCTATCTCCACAATCTTTTTAAGTTGTACACAGGTAAAAGCTCTGGAAGTGTGCGGGCCTGTGCCAACTGAAAACCAACTGGAGTTTGCTGAATGGCACAGACGATGTTGCGGGATCTGCTGAAATTGACGTAAGTACAAATTAATAGTTTGAATATAATTACAAAGAAAGAATTCGATTGATGGGAAAAAAAATGGGGCTGTTTTTAGTTTTAATTCTGGGTTTTAGCTCAATATTCGCCCAAATAGAAACACGTAATTTGCAAGTAACATACATTGCAAATGAGGGTTTTATGCTTAAAACAAAACATCATAAAGTTTTAATCGATGCTTTATTTTCTGATGGTTATGGTTTTTTCCAAACTCCTTCTAATGAAACGTTAAATCAGATAATAGATGCAAAAGCTCCTTTTGACAGTATTAATTTATGTTTCCTGACCCATTACCATAAAGATCATTCCGATTCAAAACTAATGTTTGATTATTTAAGCAGCCATCCTTCCGTAAAACTTTTAACTACTCAACCTTCGCTTACATTTATCGACGGGGAACAATTTCGGTTTGTTAAATTGAAAAAGCAGTTTTGCGAAATCACACCCGAAACAAATAAAAGCATCACACGAACAATAAATAATGTAACCGTTAAAGTTCTCGGATTAAAACACTTATCGTTTTTCGAAGATGGTATTAATATTGAAGAGTACATGAAAAATGTAGGTTTTCTGATTAACATCGACGGAATTAGTATCTTTCATTCCGGAGATACGAATAGGGAGAATTTCAGCGATTATATAAATCATAACGGACAGTGGGAAGATCCGGTCGATGTCGCTTTTGTTTATTACGAGATGCTAAGCGAAGGGAAGTCAGATTTGGATTATTTAAAACAAACATTAAATCCGCGGTACATTGTGCTCATGCATGTACCACCGTCCCTGCATGACGAGTGGGCAAAAAAACTTGAACAGCTAAAACCCTTTTTCCCAAATATTATTCTATTTAATAATACTCTTGAAATGAGAATTTTGAGATAAAAAAACAGATATTACAATGACGAAGATTTCTTTGATTCCGCTACTGGTACTTTTCATAGTGATCACCTCATGTAAAAACGATCAGCCACTAACGAATACCAGGATTCCTTTTGATTTTGATTGGAAATTTGCACTGAACAAACAGCAGGGAGCCGAGCAGCCCGGTTTCAACGATTCGGGCTGGCGTGTACTGGATGTTCCGCATGATTTCAGCATTGAACATCCTTTCGATTCAACTTATACCACCGGAGCAGGTGGCGGTTACGCGTATAGCGGAATTGGCTGGTACCGAAAGAGTTTTGTCACAAATAAAGAATTTGTAGATAAAAAGATTACCGTATTGTTCGACGGCGTATATCGCAACAGCGAGGTATGGATAAATGGTCATTTACTAGGAACTCGTCCTTATGGTTATTCGTCGTTTTATTACGAACTTACACCGTACTTAAACCCGGTTGGCGAAAACAACGTCATGGCGGTTAAGGTAAACACTTCAGAACAGCCCAATTCTCGTTGGTACACAGGCTCGGGAATTTATCGCCATGTTTGGCTGGTGGCGCAAAGCAAGTTGCATATTAACCAGTGGGGGGTGTTTGCCCGCACCATCGACGCAAATGAAAACAAGGCACAGGTTGCTGTTTCTGTTGAATTGAACAACGATCGCAAGGCAGATCAACCTTGCACTCTGGTGACCAGTTTTTTCGATTCTGAAGGTAAGCAGGTTGCCCAATCGGAAACTGATGTCGATGTTAAAGCCGGTAAGCAGCAAACGATCGAACAAAGTATCCGGCTCGACAGTCCGGAATTGTGGTCCATCGAACTACCCAACTTGTACCGCTTGCAGGTTGAAGTAAGGAGCGGTGATGAGCTAGTGGATAGCTACACAACGGCTTTTGGTGTCAGAACTTTCCAATTCGACCCCAATAAGGGCTTTTCGCTTAATGGTAAGCATGTAAAGCTGAAAGGGGTAAACAACCACCACGATGGCGGACCGTTGGGCGCTGCCGTTTTTGACTACACCCATAAACGGCGGCTTACTATTTTAAAAGAAATGGGATGCAATGCGTTAAGAATGAGCCATAATCCGCCATCGCCGGAACTGCTTGCTTATGCCGACAGCCTGGGGTTTGTGGTGATCGACGAGATTTTTGATGAATGGATGGATGGCAAAACTACTTACGGTTACGCTCCTCATTTTGAAAAGTGGTACGAACGCGACGTGGCAAACTGGATGCGGCGCGACCGGAACCATCCGTCGGTAATTGCATGGAGCATTGGCAACGAATTGCGGGAACAATACAACAAGGAAAATGCACAGAAAATTATTCCCATGCTGCTGGATGCAGCCAGAGAACAAGACAGCACGCGTCCTTTTACATTGGCTTGTAACGAAATTATAAACTTCAACTCCTTTGGTGTGCTTGATTTGCTCGATATTGTAGGGTACAACTATCAGGAAGCTTTTTATAAGAAAGACCACGAAAAATACCCCAGGCGGGTGATTTTTGGTTCCGAAACGGTAATGTACCCTTACCACGATCACAAAGCGTGGCAAATGCGATCGTACCAGCAATGGCTCGATGGTCAGTTGGAGGATTATGTGGCTGGCGAGTTTTTGTGGACCGGCTTTGACTATCTTGGCGAATCCGGTATTGGGCACGTGGGTACAGGCTTTGAGTTCTGGAAAACATGGCCAACCTGGCCCTGGCGTGGTGCCGATTGCGGAGTGATAGACATGTGCGGCAATCCAAAACCCGGCTATTGGTTCCGTAAATCGTTGTGGAACGATGAGCCTATGGTGTACATTGCTGTTCAAACCGAAAAATCGGCGCGTAACAGGAATATGGCTTCGTTTTGGAACTGGCCCAAGGTTGAGGCCCATTGGAACCACGAAACTATTGGCGATACACTGGCCGTTCATGTATATACCAATGTGCCTGATGTGGAATTGAGGCTAAACGGAAAATCGTTGGGCAGTCGCAGTTGGGATCTGAAGAACGAAGCTTTCCTGTTTTGGGAAGTACCTTATGAACCCGGAAAATTGGAAGCTATTGGTAAAACAAAAGATGGCAAAACGGTCACTTTTGCTGTGCAAACAGCTGGTGAACCTGCGAAAATAGTGCTCACACCCGACCGTCAGACCATTAATGCCAATATGCAGGATTTGAGCTACGTAACGGTTCAACTGCTCGATGACAATGACGTGCCTGTACCGTTTGCCGACAACCTGATCGAGTTTGAAGTGAGCGGTGCCGGAAAACTGTTGGCAGTGGGAAATGGCAACCAGCAAAGCCATACCCCTTTTAAAGGCGGAAAGATGGAAGCTTACCTGGGGAAATGCCTTGCTGTAATACAATCAACCAATAAGAAAGGAGAAATAAGCATAACAGCCAGAAGTGCCGGACTTCCGGTAGCAACGGCTAACCTGATAGCAGAATAATTCTGGTACGTAAAACTATTTAATATTACCATTATGTTTTTTAGGTTTGTGTTGATAAATTAGTTTC
>JBNKOT010000552.1:0-9341 GCA_050294855.1 Draconibacterium sp.
GTCCTATTTTTGTATTATAACGTAGTGGTAAAGCTTCGATATAATCTTCGATATTAGCAATTTTTACCGCTTGCAGCAATTTCTTTTTATCCGGATAATCTTCTCCAACGGCGATGTTATTCGAGATGGTATCCGAAAAAATAAAACCATCCTGCATTACCGCGCCACAATTGCTTCGCCACATTTCCATGCTAAACTGCGTCAATCCAATTCCGCCAATTTCGATACGACCTTCGTTGGGCGGATAAAAACCAAGCAGTAATTTTATTAAGGTTGTTTTCCCACTTCCGCTCGCGCCAACAATTGCAGTTATTTTGTTTTCCGGAATTTTTAAGTTGATATTATTTAATACCCGCGGCGATTTTGGCCCTTCGTAATGAAACGAAACACCATCGATCGAAATGTCTTTGTTTTGTGGCAACTCAAAGTTTTTGAAAATATCTTTGTCTTCCTCTTCTTCTTCTTTGTTGTGAATTTCGCCCAAACGTTCGAGACTGATTTTAGCATCTTGT
Source organism: Draconibacterium sp. (assembly GCA_050294855.1). Classification (GTDB taxonomy): domain Bacteria; phylum Bacteroidota; class Bacteroidia; order Bacteroidales; family Prolixibacteraceae; genus Draconibacterium. Next base: position 513 of record JBNKOT010000552.1, read on the forward strand.
CCGGCGCGTATAAAACCAATAAATTCGTTTAGCGGACTATTCAACTGTCCTATTATATATTGTACGGCTACCAGCATACCCAAAGTCATGTTTCCATCCACCACCGCTTTTGCAGCAATAAACGAAATCAGGATATTTTTTATCTGGTTGATTAAAACCGAACCTGCCTGTTGATTTTGTGTCAACATCAAACCTTTTACACTTACCTTAAAAAGTTTTGCCTGAATCCGTTCCCACTCCCAGCGTTTTTGTTTTTCGCAGTTGTTGAGTTTTATCTCCTGCATTCCGGTAATCAGCTGGTAAACGTTACTCTGATTTGCCGATGCCACACTAAAACGCCTGTAATCAAGTTCTTTTCTTTTTTTTAGGAACATCAGAATCCACAGAACATACAAGGCACTTCCGATATAAAAAATCAGCAAAATCACCCAGTCGTAATACGCCATTACAAAACTGTAAATAATAAAGGTGAAAATACCAAACGACATACTTACCAGATTTGTGGTCAGAAAAGTCTGAATCCGGTCGTTGTCGTCGATGCGTTGCCGGAGATCGCCAATTAGTTTTGTGTCGAAAAAACGAATCGGCAGTTTCATTAGTTTGATCAGAAAATCGGAAATCAGCGATATACTGATTCGCGTGCTGGTGTGCAACATAATCCAGCTTCGGATAAATCCAACCGCGGTTTGACTGATTGTTAAAACCAGTTGCGCCACCAACACTAAAACAATAAAACTGAGGTTGTTGGTTGAAATACCGACATCGACAATTGCCTGTGTTAAAAACGGAAAAATAAGACTCAAAATACTCCCGGTTAAAAACCCAAGCAGCAATTGTGTGATTAATTTTTTGTATGGTTTTAAGTAAGAAAAAAGGTATTTAAAACCCGATTTATTTACTGTTTCACCTTCTTCTTTGTAAAACTCGGCGGTGGGTTCCAACAGCAAAACAATTCCGGCGGGCTCACCTTCCTGTTGCGTGGAAGCCCAGCATTTCAAAAATTCGTCTTGATTGTAAACAACCAGTCCGTGAGCCGGATCGGAAATATAAAACAGAAATCCCTTTTTGCTTTTTTTGATTTTGTAAAGTACTACAAAATGATCCTGCGTCCAGTGCAAAACCACCGGAAGCGGAACTTCCAACAACATTTCTAAAACAACTCTCGCTCCTTGCGATCGGAAGCCAATTTTTTCGGCAGCGTCGCTGATAGTGAGTAAAGACACGCCATCGCGGCTTTTCCAGGTGAGCTCGCGCAGCGTTTCCAGGTTATAATGACGCCCAAAATGTTTGGCTACAATCCGCAAACAAGTGGGACCGCAATCCATGGCATCGGGTTGTAAATAATGTGGAAACTTGGTCATGCTCTAGTTTTGAAATGGAAAGATAGAAAAAAATGGCAAATGAGTTGAGGATTAGTTAGTGGACTTATTAACGACACGACATGAACAAATGATTGGTGGGTGTTGATTACTCGATTTATTTATCAATAATAGAAGCAAAAACTGATAAGTATTTGCAAAAATCCGTTTAGCGGTTGGAACTACTTAGTGGCTTTTAGACTTAAAAAAGCCGTTCCTCCTATTTTCAACACAGAAGGAACGGTTCTTTGATATCCACATTCTCTAAATATTTTCTTATTAAATTTAGCAAATTATTCCAGGCGCTCTTTCACCCAAATTTCATCGATATAAACAGGCCTAATTAATCCGGGAACATCTTTTGAAGCAGTCAAATAAAAACCGTATAAATGAAGGGTATCATTCTTTATTTCATAATTGTATTTGAATGGGAATAAGTCAAGCTGACCATTCTTTCTCGAATGAATAGTTACCATTGTTGTATCATTGGGGAGCATAAAAATCCCTTCATTGAATGGTTTTACTCCGTCCGGTAAAAATATCTTCCCTTCGAAGGTATTGTCTTTTTTAAACTCCCAGGTTCGGTCGACGGTAATCGGTGGATTATCGGTTCCATTTGTTTTTCCGGATACCATTCGCCAAACTCCGTGTAAATTTTGTTTTTTAGCCGGCATTGTTGCCGAAATTAATACGATGGAAACGATAAGTACCATCGCGTTTCTGATTGCATTTTTCATTGGTGGTTTTTTATGTTACTGTTGATTTTAGATTTTATACACTTTCCCGTATGTCTGGGCAGTTTTGCAATTGTTTATTTTTACTTTAAACATAATGGTTATTTTACAAATACACAAATACTGCTTTGAACAAAGCACCTGAAATACAGAAATACAGAGAGAGAGAGAGAGAGAGAGAGAGAGAGAGAGAGAGAGCTGTTCTACAACTAAAAAACAAGAAGGATTATTTTTGAAACTATTTTGGGAAATTATAAAATCAGGATTTCACTTTTATTATATTGACGCTTCGCCCAAAACCGACTTCATTTTTTGCCTTAACTCAAAAAACAGAAGCAAAAAAAGTCAAGGTTGCACCCGCTTCTCTCAAAAAAGCTACGATTGATTGACTGAAATTGATTTAGAACATTTTTGCTTTAAAACAAAAGAAAAACAAGAAAAACAATAGCCGGTAAAAATCCCAACAAAGCCAATTGCCGGGCCCGGGTTTCGTATTTTTCTTGTTCAACCAAATAATAAAACAAAGCAATTGGAACGATGGAGATAAACAAAACTGTTCCAAGAAAATTGACAAACTCGCCAAAATTTTTCAGGAAAGTAAAATGATGAATTCCCTCGTCGAAATACCAGATTGCGCTTGCAAAAATTGAGGATATCAGAATAAGTACGATTGGGAAAATCCGGCAACAGAGTTTTTTGTTTTTCATTTTTTTAGATACTAGATGCTAGAACCAAGATGCAATATAATAGAAAAAAACATCAAGTTGCAAGCATCAAGTCACAAGACTGGAAATGGAGAATAAAAGGCTTTTGACTTTCGACAGTTTTCAATTTGACAATTTCTCAATTTTTCAGTTCTCTTTTATCACCACCCACTTTGTATCGGACGACCAGGCAGAAAAAAAGCCAAGTGCGCCGTTTGAAATATTTGAAGTTGGATTAGCAGGCGCTGCCGATCCCGGATTTACATTGGTTAATTCCTGAAAGGTTTTGTAATATTCGTAAGCACCTTCATCTAACGAAATTAATTTCACTCCGATCGTGTCGTTGGGTTCAAAAAAGAAACCTTGCAAGGCCACTTCCAGCGCTTGCCCGTCGATTAATCGATCGTCGAAAAGAATTAAATTATTGGCTTCGTTTACCAGCGTATCGTTTTTATAAACGTTCATTCGGTAATAGTTTTTTACCTCCGGCGGATCAATAAAAAATACTTCTATACTGTAACCGCCATCCAAAAATGCAAAACCATCGTCGTAAAAGTAACCCAGCGAATCAACCAAAACCGCCTGATTTAATTTCGATTCCGATTTATATTTTTCACCCTCAATTTCAATGGTAAGTTTAAAGGTCGTTTCAGCTTCTAATAAAATGGCTTCGGTTTTATAGTAACCAGCTTCCACTTCAACTAAAACAAACCGATCACCAAATTCATCTTCGATTGTTACCAAGGCATCCGAAATTTTTTCGATCGACGATGCGCCAAAATAAGCTCCGGTTTTTGATAAAATTACTTCACCAATGCTTGTTGAATTCGAGATATTGGCTTCGACAACAATTTCGGGAGCTGCTTCATTTAAATCAACATCAATAACTTTTTCGCAACTTGCAAAAAGCGCAAAAATCAGAATGACTAATATGTATTTCGTTTTTGTCATCTATTTTAAATCATTTTACTCTCCCTCTTTTTCTTCTATTTTTAAAAAGATAGGACGATTGTGATGCAGTCGTAATCAGGGCAAGTATTCCTAATTAAACCACGAATTATTCTGCTCTTTCTTTTTAACATTCCTTTTTATTTTTGCATTGAAGCAATTTTGCATTTTTTCCATTAAAACTTAAACTTATAACTCACCGATGGGATGGCCTTAAAAATGGCAAACTGCACCGCTTCCGTAATTTCCGGATTAATTTCGTTTTGTCGGAAATCGATGAAATAAGCATTTTCGCGTGCATAAACGTTGTAGACCGAAAAATTCCAGCTCGACTCAAACTTCTCTGTTTTTTTACGTTGCCAGGTTAATCCCAAATCCAAACGATGATAACCGGGCATCCGGTAACCGTTTCGTTCGGTATAATATCCAATTGTTTGTCCTTCAACTTCGTATTTCCCACTGGGGAAAGTTACCGCGTTGCCGGTGTAATAAATCCAGGTTGCCGAAAACTTCCATTTTTTTGTCAGGTCGTACATGGCCACCACCGAAATATCGTGTGTTCTGTCGTGGCGCGCCGGAAACGGATTTCCTTTATTGATCTGGTCGAATTGTCGCATGGTTTTACTCCAGGTATAACTTATCCAGCCATTCATTCTCCCGTAGTTTCGTTTCAGCATCAATTCTGCTCCATACGCCCAGCCTCTTCCAAAAACCAGTTCCGACTCCACCGTTGCGTTGTACACCAATTCGGCGCCGTTTTTATAATCGATCTGATTTTGTAAGTTTTTATAATAAAGCTCGAGCGAAGTTTCGAATTCGTTATCCTTAAAATTGCGGAAATAACCTGCTGAAAACTGATCCGAAATTTGTGGTTTTACATTGTTACTACTGGGTAACCACAAATCGGTGGGTGTGGTTGTAGTTGAGTTCGACAGCAAATGCAAAAACTGGTAAATCCGGTTGTAAGAAGCTTTTACCGAATTCCGGTTATTTAAAATATAATTGATCCCCAAACGCGGTTCGAGTCCGCCCTGCGTATTTACCCACTCAAAATTTTCTTTTTCAATGGTATTCACCAACTCACCGTTTACGCCAAATTCGTAATATTCTCCAGGACCAACATTACTGAAAAGGGCCAGTCGCAAACCATAATAAATTTTCAATTTTTCTGAAATACTTTGACTGTTCGAAACGTACGCCGCCCATTCCATTGCTCGTCGTCGAGAAATCTCGTCCGACTCAAAACCAAACCCCTCCTCCACTTTAATTTCACCGGGCAAAATATTATGAAAAATTGCATTTCCTCCAAATTTTATGGTGTTCTGCGCATTGACATAAAAAGTAAAATCCTGTTTCAGATTGATGTCGTTTATTTCTGAACGAATTGAAATATCAATTTCGTCCATAATGCTGATTTTGTAGGAATAATTGCTTAAAACAAACGAAGTATTCGAAAACAGTTTTTCGCTAAAATTATGGTTCCAGCGCAAAGTTCCGGTAATACTTCCCCAGTCGAAGCCAAATTCTTTTGCAAAACCAAAATTATCGCGGCCAAAATACCCCGACAAATAAATGCGGTTGTTTTCGTTTATTTTATAGTTCGATTTTAAATTCAGGTCGTAAAAATAAAGAATGGTACTTTTTAAATCCTCGTCATTTGCAAACACCAAAAATACATCGGCATAGGTTCTGCGTGCACTAATAATAAACGAGCTTTTGTCTTTTACAATCGGTCCTTCGAGAGCAATGTTCGACGAAATTAATCCTACACTTCCGGCAACGCCAAACGTTTTCATGTTTCCCTCTTTCATGTTGATATCGAAAACCGAAGACGCGCGACCACCAAATTCTGCCGGAATAGAACCTTTCATTAAATTCGCGCTTTTTATGGCTTCTGAATTAAACACCGAAAAGAAACCCAGTAAATGAGAGGCGTTATAAACCGGCGCCTCGTCGAGCAAAATCAGGTTCTGATCGATACCACCGCCGCGCACATAAAAACCCGAATTTCCTTCGCCTGCCGATTTTACGCCCGGTGTTAATTGTATGGTTTTTAAAATGTCTTGTTCGCCAAAAATTACAGGAATACTTTCGATTTGTTTGGGTGTCATTTTTACGTTTCCCATTTCAATCGATGTTATGTTTTTGTCGGGTCGGTCGCCGGTAACAATTACACTGCCAATTTCGAGGGTTTGTTCTTTTAGTTCAATGTCAATCCGTTTGTTTTCGGTCAGATCGACCTGGATTTTTTGTGGTTCGTAACCCACAAACTGAAACCGCAGTATATATCTATTTTTGGGTAAGGAAAGTGAATAAAAACCGTAGGTATTCGAAATGGTGCCGGTGTTCGAAATTTCTTCGACAAAAACCGTTGCACCAATTAAATCTTCGCCACTGGCAAAATCTTTAATTGTTCCGCTCACCACAAATTTCTCCTGTGCAGCAACAGAAAAAAAACAAAGAAAAAGCAGTATGAAAACGATGTATTTTCGAAACATGAAATTGTTTAATCTGCTAAAAATAGAAATAAAAACCGGATCTGTAAGCTTTATTTTTGCAGCACATTAAACAAGTTTCACCTAAAAAAAACATCTAATTTATTGTTTCTGCATATTTCCCAAAAACAACAATCGAAGGAGTTTCGGGCGGAGAGTTTTTTATCAAATGGGCAACAGTTCCTAAAGTACTGCTTTTGATTTTTTGATTCGACTGCGAGATTTTACTAATAATTTGAAGTGGTGTATTTTCACTGGCGCCAGCCGTAATTATGGCTTCCGACAACTCCGCTAAACTATTAATTGCCATGTAACTCACCACCGTTCCACCTGTTTGGAGGACGGCTTGTACCGCATCGATATCGGTACAAACTCCGTTTCGGCATTGTCCGGTAAAAAAAAGTGTCATCGCACTTTTCCCTCTTTCCGTCAGCGGAACTTCGAGCAAGGCAGAGCCGGCAACCGCTGCAGTAATTCCGGGAATCACTTCGTAATTCAACCTATGTTTTTTACAAAAACGGATTTCTTCGGCACCGCGACCAAATATCATCGGGTCGCCGGCTTTTAAACGAACCACCCGTTTATTTTTTTTCGCCCAGAACAAAAACAATTCGTGAATGGTTTCCTGTCGTTTTTCCTGATTCTGACCGTCTTTGCACAATTTACCGACATAAATTTTTTCGGCGGTAATTTCTTTCAGATCTAAAATTTCGCTTCCCATTACTCCATCGTACAGAATAACGTCGGCTTCTTTTAAACGATTCAAAGCTTTTACCGTTAATAGTTCCAGATCGCCCGGCCCGGCACCAACAATCGATATTAAATGCGGTATGCCCATTCTTCTATTTCCTTTAAATAATCCATCGGACTCGGGTACAAAAATGTGTATTCCAATTTTTGAATGAGTTTATCGCTGTTTATTATTTTAAAATTATCGTTTGTTTCGATAAAACCCGGAGCCGGTAATTCGCTAACTTGCGCGGCTTTTGTATAAAACTCTTTTTTTGTTGGATGTTCGGGACTTGCAGCGTTAAACGTTTCGCCCCAAATGTTTTTTTCGAGAATTGTTTCGATAATTCCCACACAATCATCGCGATGAATCAGGTTGATGGGTTGACTGCCCGAGACTCCCGTTTTCCCGGCTAAAAAGCGCGCCGGATTTCGGTTGGCTCCAATCAATCCGCCAAAACGCAAAATGGTAGTTTGAAAACGATCTGATTTCCGAAATAATTCTTCAGCCGTTAAAAGTGCTTTTCCACTTCCTTTTTCCGGGTTTCCTTCGTTGCCCTCTTTCACTTCTTTGTTCGTCGATTCGTAAACCGAAGTTGATGAAATAAACAAAACTTTCTTAATGTTCATCTCTTCCACTTTCCGAATTACCTGTTTTATTTTTTGCGGATACAATTCTTCCACACACGCGGTTCGTGTTGGCGGAAACGACACCATTAATACATCGGTATTAAAAAAACTGTTGTAATCGATTTCTAAAGACTTGGGTTTTACTTTTATAAAAAACGTGTTGATTCCTGAAGTTTCCAACTTGTTTTGAGATTGCACAGAACTTGTCGATCCTTTCACTTTTATTCCTCCGCGCAATAATTTTTTCCCCACGGCCGTTCCGAGCCATCCGCACCCTAAAATTGAAATTGTTTTGTTCATAGCAGTAGTTTTGTAGTTGTTTATCTTGAAGTTGTTGTTTGTATTTTAATGCCTGAAATCTTTTCCAGCAATAATTTCATCGACATATTTTTGACGAATAACAAAGTCGCCAAAGCGCTCGTTTTTGTTTCTGTTTTTTGAAAAATCTTCGATAATCTTTTTCAATTCGATCAGAATGGTTTCTTCGGGAATGGTCTCTTTGTACAAGTTATTTAAACGCGATCCGTTAAAACTTCCACCCAAATAAAGGTTGTAATATCCGGGCGATTTCCCGATTAAACCGATTTCTGCCAAATACGGACGGCCGCAACCGTTCGGGCAGCCGGTCATCCGAATCACAATTTCTTCTTTTCTCAAAGCAAACTCTTCCAGAATCGAATCGATTTTTGTGATCAGTGTTGGTAAATATCTTTCGGCTTCGGCAAAAGCCAGCGGACAAGTTGGTAGTGCCACACAGGCAATTGAGTTTTTCCGTAATCCCGAAATTTCTTCAGGAGAAACACTGTACTTTTTCAGGAGTGCATCGATTTTCTTTTTTACTGAAGCGGAAACACCCGAAAGAATGACGTTCTGATTTCCGGTTAAAATAAAATTGCCATCACTGATTTTTGCAATTTCGCGCAGGGCTGTTTTAAGCCTTTTTTCGTCGCGGTCAGTTACACGGCCACCTTCAACAAAATAAGTGAGGTGCCATTTTTCGTCCACACCTTTTTTCCATCCAAAATCGTCGCCGTTTCTTTCCAATTGAAAAGGGTGTTCTTTGTCTAATTTATATCCGAGTAATTTTTCAATTTCGGCTGTAAAAACCTCCACTCCCAAACGATCGAGTGTATATTTTAAACGGGCCTGTTTTCTGTTCTTTCGGTCACCGTTTTCTTTCTGAACCAAAACCACTTTTTCGGCCACTTCAACTACCTGTTCGGGCAAACAC
>JBNKOT010000553.1:0-7585 GCA_050294855.1 Draconibacterium sp.
TGGATGAATTGTTTGCTAACCGGGCCTTATTTATCAGTCGGCATTTTAAAGATGTCAGTATTGATGATTACAATAAAAAAAGCCATTCCGAATTTTTACTTATGCAAAAAATCCCTGAAAATGGAACGATTAATCTCTGGTTTGAAGATGATTTATTTTGCCAGGTAAATTTTTGGTTTGTATTACATTTGCTTAAAACGAACAGGAAAAAGTATCAGATCCATCTGGTTCGTCCCAATACAGGTAACGAATATAATTTTGGAAACATGAACCAAGAGGAATTAGTGCTGGCATACGAAAACAGAATCAGAATAAACAGTAAGGAGTTCAACAAACTGGCCAGTTTATGGACATTTTATCAAAACAATGAATTGGATCAATTGACTGCTTCAGCGACAGCATTGCAAACGAATTTTCCGTTTCTTATTCCTGCAATTCAGGCGCATTTAAACCTTATCCCACAAAATGGAAAACCAGGAAAACCTGTTCAAACCCTGCTCGAAATTGTGAATGAATTAAAAACCCGCGAATTTGCACCCGTTTTTCAAGCTTTTTGTAAACGAGAAGCCATTTACGGATTTGGTGATGAACAGGTAAAAAGACTGCTGATCGAACTGAATAATTATTTATCAGAAAATACAGAAACCTGATAAAATCCAAAAAATCAGACCCTTTCTACAGGACTTGAGAACATACTTATTTTTCTTATTTTAAAGTTATCTTTGTCGCAAAATTACATGTCATGGAATCTTATGGTCAGTTAGATTTTGCAACGATTATCCCCGATGTTATTTCGAAATATGCCAATCATAAGGCATTGGGTTTTATCGACGAAGAACAGATGACTTATGCAGAAATGGGGCAAAAAATTTCGGCTGTCAAAGCTTTTCTTGAAGCCTTACATATAAAACAAGGCGATAAAGTTGTCATCTACAGTCAGAATATGCCCAACTGGGGAATTGTTTATTTTGCCTTGCAATGTCTTGGAATTATTGTGGTTCCGGTGCTTCCAGATTTTAACGCTTTTGAACTCGAAAATGTACTAAAACATTCCGAAGCCAAAGCTATTTTTGTTTCAAAAAGTCTGGAATACAAACTTGCCGAAGTAAAAGACAATTTACTGGAAGTAAAAATCAGAATCGATAATTTTGAATTACTGGAGAGTAAAATCAAAGATATTGTGTTTGACGAAAATGCAATTTGCGATACATTGTACTTTCCGAAAGAAAACGAAATGTCCGTTTTGTTGTACACTTCGGGAACTACCGGCGATTCGAAAGGTGTAATGCTTTCGCAAAAAAATGTAATCATCAACGCCATTCAGGCCGATCACGTTCAGCTTATTCCCGAGCATTTCAGGTTCCTTTCGGTTTTGCCGCTTTCGCATACTTACGAAAATACAATCGGATTAATATTGCCCATTTTAAAAGGTGCCAATGTTACTTATTTACACAAACCACCAACAGCAAGTGTTCTGGTTCCGGCCATGCAAAAGATAAAACCCAATCTGATGTTAACGGTTCCGATGATCATCGAAAAGGTTTATAAAAACAGTATTCTTCCACAAATTGAAAAGAAAGCTTTTACCCGCATTCTACACAATTACAGTTTAACACGAAAACTGGTTTATCGTTTAGCCGGGAAAAAACTCTATCAAACCTTTGGTGGAAATCTGAAGTTTTTTGGTATTGGCGGGGCCAAACTGGATGCCCAGGTTGAACGTTTTCTTCGCGATGCTAAATTTCCGTATGCAATTGGTTATGGACTAACAGAAACATCGCCATTATTGGCGGGCTCAAACCCTGCAACTACAAAATATCAGGCAATTGGACCAAAAGTAGTTTTCAGCGAATTAAAAATTAACAATCCGGATCCAAAAACCGGAGAAGGCGAAATTTGGGGAAAAGGCCCAAATGTAATGCTGGGCTATTATAAGAACGAAGAAAAAAACCGCGAAGTTTTAACCGAAGATGGTTGGTTTAAAACCGGCGATCTGGGTATGTTCGATAAACATGGAAATCTGAGTCATAAAGGACGGTTAAAAAATATGATCGTAGGAGCAAACGGCGAAAATATTTACCCCGAAGAAATCGAATCGTTAATCAATAATTTCAGACATGTTGTTGAATCTGTAGTTGTTGAACAAAAAGGAAAACTGGTTGCTTTAGTGCATTTCGACCGCGAAGCACTCGAGAAAAAATTTCAGGATCTGAAATCAGAATGGACAAACGATGTAAAGGAAATGGGCAAAAAAGTAGATGAATATATTGAAGAATTAAACCACGAATTAAAACAATACATCAATACTCGTGTTAACAAATTTTCGAAAATTCAAGCCATGATTTCGCATCCCATTCCATTCAAAAAAACAGCTACATTAAAAATTAAAAGATTTCTTTACGAAAAAAAGAACGATCAAAATCAAAAGAAATGATTGTCTTTTAGCGATTTTCAATAAATTAGCAGAAACATAGCGCTACCAAAATTCTATTTCTAAACAATCTAATGATGAAAAGCTTACTGTACTTGTTTCTGTGTTTGGTGATTTTAAGTTCATGTTCAAACGAAAAAGGAACAGTTCTTCCTGTAAAAAACACCAATAAAATCAATGAATCGGACACCCAAGATTCGATCATAATTAAAGCTGCACACATTGTCCCTACGGCAAATCAGTACGAAGCACTGAAAAATGAATACATCGCTTTTGTACATTTTGGACCCAATACTTTTACCCGCAGAGAATGGGGATCCGGAATGGAAAATCCCGCAATTTTCAACTTACAAAACCTGGAAACCGATCAATGGTGCGAAGCAATGAAAGCCGGCGGTATGAAAATGGTAATTATTACTGCCAAACACCACGACGGATTTTGTTTGTGGCAAAGCCGATATACCACGCACGGAATAATGAGTTCGCCGTATAAAAATGGTGAGGGCGATATTATGAAGGAGCTGGCAGAATCGTGTAAAAAATACGGACTAAAACTGGGTGTATATCTCTCCCCAGCCGATCTTTTTCAAATTGAGAGTAAAGATGGACTTTACGGCAACCTAAGCGAATATACCGACCGTGTTATTCCGCGACCGGTAGAAGGTCGTCCATTTGAGAACAAAACAACTTTTACTTTTAAAGTCGACGATTACAACGAATATTTTCTAAATCAGTTATTTGAATTATTAACCGAATACGGCCCGATTCATGAAGTCTGGTTCGACGGAGCGCACCCAAAACGAAAAGGTGGACAAACCTATAATTATCTGGCTTGGAAAGAATTAATTCAGAAACTTGCACCCGAGGCAGTGGTTTTTGGAAAACAAGACATTCGCTGGTGTGGAAACGAAGGTGGACGAACACGCAACACTGAATGGAATGTGATTGCCTACAACGAAAATCCGGATACAATGAACAGTTTTCGTGATATGACAGAAAATGAACTCGGAACAAGAAACGTACTTTACAAAGCAAAATACCTTCATTACCAACCGGCAGAAACAAATACTTCGATTCGCGAAGGTTGGTTTTACCGCGACGATTTCAGTCAGAAAGTACGTTCGGCAAGCGATATCTTCGATATCTACGAAAGATCGGTGGGTGGAAATTCAATCTTTCTTTTAAATATTCCACCAAACCGCGACGGACGATTTTCGCCACGCGATGTTGCTGCCTTAACAGAAGTTGGGAAACGAATTGATGCCACATATTCGCAGAATTTATTGGATGGTGCATCCGGTCCTAAAAATATGCTCGATAACGACATTAGCACCTACGAAGTTTTATCGAAAGAAAAAGAGGCGATTGTTATTACCACACCGTCAAAAGTTACAGTAAATAGGTTTGTTTTGCAAGAAGCTGTTACAACACACAGCGAACGCATAGAAGAACATGCTTTGGATGCCTGGATTGACAATAAATGGAAAGAAGTTGCCAAAGCCACAAATATAGGCTACAAACGAATATTGCGTTTCCCCGAAGTAAGCAGCGAAAAATTCAGAGTTCGTATTCTTAAATCGCGAATGCAGCCTGCCATCGCAAATCTTTCAGCGCATTATTATAAACCGCATCCACCGCTACTCGAAATTTCGAGCGATGTTAACGGAAAGGTTACCATTCAGGCAAAAAAGAACAATTTTGGATGGAATCAGCAAGACAATGGCGCAACTGGAAAATTTAACGGCACTTACGAAATCCGTTATACAACGGATGGTTCAGAACCTACAATAAATTCGAAAATTTATACAGCTCCTTTTGAGTTTTCGTCGGGCGAAGTAAAAGCCTGTAGTTTTGCAAACAACGACGCGGGCCCGGTAAATACCAGTTCAATTGGCCTGGCAAAAAGCAAGTGGAAAAGATTAAACATTTCTAGCACCATTGAAAAAAACATGGGATTGAAAGCTTTTGATGCTGATAAAACAACCTATTGGCAATCGCAGAACCGCGACGATGGGAAACATTTTATCGACATCGATTTGGGCGATGCACACACCATAAAAGGTTTTGCATATACGCCACAAACCGCTCATCAGGATGGAATGATTGAAAAAGGAACAATCAAAATCAGCCCAAAAGGAATGACATGGACAGTGGTAAAAGACTTCGAATTTGGGAACCTGATAAACGATCCAACCACAAGAATACATTATTTTGCAAAACCTGTCGAAACGCGTTACATTCGTATTGAATCGAAAAAAATTGCTGGAAACGGGAAATCGGCTGCCATTGCAGAAATTGATTTTTTGTAATACGATGAAACAATATTTTGACGATCAAACATTTCGGGGAACCAACTTTTCGGGAAAAGAGTTGGCCCCGGGAGAATACAATAATTGCACTTTTATTAACTGCGACTTTTCCAACAGCAATTTATCTGAAATTAGTTTCGAAGAGTGCCGGTTTGAAGATTCCGATTTCAGCAATGCAAAAACCATGAATACTGCATTTCAGAGTGTGGCATTTATCAATTGTAAACTTTTGGGTATTCATTTCGAAGATTGTAATCGGTTTTTATTGTCGTTTAGTTTCGAAAACTGTCAGCTCAATCTTTCGTCGTTTTATCGGTTAAAATTAAAAAACACCAACTTTCTGAATTGTATTCTTCAGGAAGTGGATTTTACAGAAGCAGATTTGAGTTCCTCGAATTTTGCTGATTGCGAATTGTCGGGAGCGCTTTTTTCAAATTCGAATTTAGAAAAAGCAGACTTTAGAACGGCAGTCAATTTTTCGATCGATCCGGAAAATAACCGAATTAAAAAAGCTAAGTTTTCACTTCAAAACGTGGCCGGATTACTCGACAAATACAACATTACGATTGTATAAAATTCATCGCCAATTCTAATACATAGAATTTAGCGATCTTGTACTTCGAATCGCTATATTTGTGATGTTTTAAAAAGTAATTATATTTAAACGACCAAAACGAGATTAAACTAACTTTCAAAAAACCAACAAATGCAACAAGCTTTTCTCACTTTCATTTTAATTATTATTATTGCTTTTTCGACAAACGCACAGAAACTGAAAAAAAAGACAGAGTCGAATGGAAATTATAAGGAAATTTATTTTGTCGATAAAGAAACCAAATTTAAGCAAGGGACCTACACCAAAATAAATACAAAAACCAAAACTGAAATTGTTTCGGGTGCGTTTAAAAATGAAATGCGAACTGGTGTCTGGACATTCAGAGATGCAAAAACAAAGCAAGTACAGCTGGAATATGATTTTACTAACGACTCGCTAACATTTATCGATTTGGAACAATATCCCGATTCGTTTTTGGTAATGAAAGAAGGCGCTTTTGTTTACGACAAAGTTGACCGGCCGTTGATTTTTATCGGTTATAAAAACGAAGAAAAACATATTTTGGCGCTCCAAATTAAAATTCCAAAAGCAATTATGGATATTGGCGATGGTGGCACTTCGATCTTACAATTTATTGTGAATGAACAGGGAGAAATGATTGGAAGTAAAATTATCTCTTCTTATAATGCCGAAATCGAGCAACAAATCAATTCCATTATCAGCTCCTTTTATGGCCGATTTTTACCGGCAGTTGTTGATGGAGAACCCGTTAAATCGGCATTTTATGTAAAAACACTCATTTCGCCGGTAGAGCCGGAACAATTTGTATTGAATAATAAACCATTTATATGCAATTTAACCATCGTTTACAAATCAACAACTTATGTAAGAAAAGAAACACATACAATTACTAAAACATCTACTACGCGGATTCCGCGCCGCTAAAACAGCTTTATGAAAAACATTCTAATCGCACTCCTGCTCGGAATTATTGCAGCATCCATCGACGCGCTTCCAATGATCAAAAACAATAACATTCCACGATTTTCGGTCATGGCCATTTTTGCACAATGGGTAGTTATGGGTTTATTAATTCCATTTATAAATTGGGAAATTCCGATCTGGTTAAAAGGAATTATAATCGGTGAACTGGGAATGTTTCCTTTTATGATCATTGCATTTTACCGGAGCAAAAAATCCATTCTTCCAACCATTTTTATGGCGGCATTTTTAGGAGCTGCAATTGCTGTTGCTGCCAGTTATTTAATTGTATGATTCAAATCAGATGCTGAAAAACTACCGGAGTTTTTTCAATAACAATTGAATTAAACATTTTTCTGTACATGTTGACTAACCACGGGTGGAACCCGTGGTAAATCGATGCGCTGTTAGCAGAGTCCTGAAAGGGTTCAACCCTTGATTGCCAATAATAGTTAACGAGTCGAGCAAGAAGAAATCCATTCTAAAAGCAACCTTTTAAATTTCAAACGATCATTGTTTCAGAGAGATTGTTAATTAGAACATGAAAACACTAAAAGTTATATTCCTGATAGCAAGTGCTTTTCTCCTCTGGCACTGCGATAAAAACGAAGATCCCGTTTTGAAACATGGAGTTATTATTCAACTTAAAAACACCGAATAGTTTATTCACAATTTTACTATTTCGGGCGACGAAGAAGGTGCAACAATAACTGTTCAGGCCAAACATTTTAGCGAAAGTAAAATTACACGCGACGAAAGCGCCAACTGGAGTGTTGTTTATTCGTACCAACCCGAATCGGGATTTGTTGGCAAAGATTCGGCGGAAATCGAAACTTGCACCGGTGGCGAAGGTGTTACTTGCACTAATCGCGAAACGGTAAAATTTATTTTTGAAGTGAGCGAATAAACATCGCTCAAATAACAATACAAAAATCAACTGGAATTTTCTGTTTATTAATTCTATAATTCTACTCACTCCCAACTTTTTGATCGTTCCAACAACAAATCACAAATTTATTATTTAGAATATTTTTCAATTATTTAATTATATACTATAATCATAGTTTATATTAATATTTTATAGTACATTTAATGACTATTAATTACCATATTGACTAAAACTTTAATCCCATGCAAGAAATAACCAATGCACAAGAAGACATTTTAAATGCGTTATGGAAAATCGGAAATGGTGCTGTAAGCGATGTTATCGACGTTTTACCCGATCCAAAACCTGCTTATAATACCGTAGCCACAGTAATAAAAGTTTTAGAAAAGAAAGAATATGTTTCGCATAAAACCTACGGA
>JBNKOT010000554.1:0-8607 GCA_050294855.1 Draconibacterium sp.
GGGGGAAAGTAGAACGCATGTCGCCCGAAGCACCTGTCCCAATTGTTTCGGTTACAAAGCGCGAAAACCGCCTTGGTGGAGCTGCCAACGTTTCGTTAAACATTCAGGCACTTGGCGCAAAACCCTTTTTATTCTCGGTAATTGGTGGCGATGAAAAAGGCAAAAAATTCAGAAAACTTTTAGAAAAAAGGAATTTGTCGTGCGACGGAATTTTCATCGATCCTCAGCGCAACACAACGGTTAAAAACCGAATAATCAGCAACGGTCACCACATTGCAAGAGTTGACGAAGAATCTACAGCTTACATTGGTTCGGAGATGGAAATTACACTGATTGCTTCGATAAAAAAATTGATCGAAAAGCAAAAAATCGATGTAATTATTTTTGTGGATTACGATAAAGGAGTGGTAACCCCAACCTTGTTTCAAACCATAAACGAGCTGGCACTTGAAAAAGGAATTCCGACATCGGTTGATCCTAAAAAACGTAATTTCTACAATTATAAAAACGTTTCCTTATTCAAACCCAACTTCAAAGAATTTGTTGATGGCACTGGACTTCCATTATTAAAAGGCGATTTGGAAGCTTTAAAAGCTGCTGCCGACGATTTCAAACAAAAACAAAATCTAAAACTTATTTTTGTTACTCTTTCAGAATTGGGTGTATTTATTAGCAACGGAGTAAAAGAACAATATTACCCTGCCGTAATCCGCTATGTGGCAGATGTTTCTGGCGCCGGCGACACGGTAATCAGTGTGGCAAGTTTGGCTATGGCTGCCGGGTTGCATCCAAAAGTTATGGCATTAATGTCGAACCTCGCGGGTGGACTGGTTTGCGAAAAACTTGGAGTTGTTCCGATCGACAAAGAACAGTTGATAAAAGAGATGAAAACTCAAAAAATTTAACTGCCTTTTTTATTCTATTCCAGCATTTTAACTCACATTTACTTTTTCGAGCTAAAAAAACCGTAACAGGTTTCTTGTAAAATGTTAACTTTGAAACCATTCATTTTAAAATAATAGACGAATAAATGGGAAAAATTATATCGTTGGCAAACCAAAAAGGAGGTGTTGGAAAAACCACAACAACTATCAATCTTGCAGCTAGTTTGGCTGTTTTAGAAAAAAAAGTTTTGGTTATCGATGCTGATCCACAGGCAAATTCAACTTCGGGTTTAGGTTTCGATGTAAGAAATGTACAATCGAGTATTTACGAATGTATTGTCGACGAAGTGGATGCCAGAAAAGTTATTTTGAAAACTGAAATAGAAAACCTGGATTTAATTCCTTCACATATCGATTTGGTGGGCGCCGAAATTGAAATGCTGAACCTGCCAAACCGCGAAAAAGTTTTAAAAAACTCGCTGAAGCAAATTAAAAACGAATACGATTTTATTTTCATCGACTGTTCACCATCGCTCGGACTGATAACAGTAAACGCTTTAACGGCTTCTGATTCGATAATTATTCCGGTGCAGTGCGAATATTTTGCACTCGAAGGTTTAGGGAAATTATTAAATACCATAAAAATTATTCAGAATCGTTTGAACAAAGACCTCGAAATTGAAGGATTTTTGCTGACCATGTACGACGGTCGTTTAAATCTTTCGAACCAGGTTTACGAAGAAGTAAAACGTCATTTCCAGGAAATGGTTTTTGAAACCGTAATTCAGCGAAATGTAAAATTAAGTGAAGCTCCAAGTTACGGGAAACCGGTTATTTTGTACGATGCCAGTTCGAAAGGAGCCATCAATCACATGAATTTGGCACGCGAAATATTGCAACGCAATTCGATGACCGAAATGTCGAAAGATAAAAATGTAGTTATTAATTAATAGGAAATGGTTAAAAGGAACGCTTTAGGAAGAGGACTTGGAGCTCTGATCGACGATGCAGAAAAAATGCAGCCCGGCTCCGGAATGAACGAGATTGAAATTAGCAAAATTGAGGTAAATCCTTTTCAACCCCGCACTAATTTCGACGAAGAATCGTTGAGCGAATTGGCGGCTTCTATCCGCGAAATTGGATTAATTCAGCCCGTTACATTACGGAAAATAGCGAACGATAAATACCAGATTATTGCCGGAGAACGTCGGTTCCGCGCATCGAAACTGGCAGGACTGGAAACCATTCCGGCATACATTAGAAAGGCCAAAGACGATGGAATGCTCGAAATGGCATTGAGCTAAAACACTCAGCGCGAAGATCTCGATTCGATCGAAATTGCATTGAGCTACCAACGATTGATGGATGAACTGGAATTTACACAGGAAGAACTGAGTACTCGTGTTGGAAAAAAACGCTCGACAATTGCAAATTATTTGCGTTTGTTAAGACTTCCGGCAATTATTCAGAAAGGATTGATCGAGAAACAAATTACCATGGGTCAAGCCCGTGCAATAATTAATATTACCGATCCTGAAACGCAAACCATGATTTTTGAGCAAATTGTAAAACATGGTTTTTCGGTGCGAAAAGTGGAAGAAATTGTTCGCGATTACAACAATCAAAAAGACTATGATTCTGCTGCTGAGAAGAAACCAAAATTCCCAAAAGAATATCAGTCGGTAAAAAAACAATTGGACAAAATTTTCAAGTCATCCATCGATTTTTCGATGAACGAAAAAGGGAAAGGAAAAATTACGATTCCTTTCAAATCGAAAAAAGAGCTGGAAAGAATTGTTAAAATAATTGAAAATCAAGAATAATCCTTAAACATCACCTTAAATCTGAGTGGTTTATTCTATTTTTGCCCAAAATTTTTGAGTGTGATAAAGAGAAACACAATCCGATATTATCTTTTATTAATCTTCATTTTACTATTGGTTTCTTCTGTAAACGGACAAATTACGACTACAGATTCGACCACTATAAAAGAGATTCCTGACAACGCAGAAGAGATTCATTCGCCCAAAAAGGCTGCTTTGTATTCTACTTTTTTACCTGGGCTTGGGCAGGCTTACAATAAAAAATATTGGAAAATCCCGATTATTTACGCCGGCTTTGGAACAATTGGATATTTTATTGGCTGGAATAATGGCAACTATAAAACCATGAAAGTTGCATACACCGATCTTACCGATGATAATCCCGACACCGATTCGCATCTCGAATTATTACCGCCAAACTGGGATTTGGATAATCCAAGCGATTATTCAGAGTTTAAAACTGCACTTACAAAACAGCAGGATTATTTCAGAAGAAATCGCGATTTACTATTCATTGGAATGTTCGCTTTTTATGGACTAAATATTATTGACGCCAGTGTTGACGCCCATCTTTTTGATTTTGATATTAGCGAAGATTTAACCTTTAACTGGCAACCTGCAATGAAAAATGTAGACGACCAATTGGTGTACGGTTTTAACTGCAGCTTTAATTTTTAAGAATGATTAAAAAAATACGAATACTTTTATTTCTATCCTTGTTTACTGTGAACCTGGTTTTTTCGCAAAATGCACACACCATTCAATATTTTCAGAATAAAAAAATTGTTGTGCAACCCGATACAATTTCCGATGCAGATAAATGGGTAACAACCGACACCACTTATTCTGAAACAATAGATATTGATGACGATATCAACGATATTTTTTCGAATCAAATGGACAGCCTTGTTTATACCTGGCAAATTCAAAATACGTTTCGTTTTGATTCATCCGAAATAAATCTTTCTAAATCTTTTCCGCGAAACATTCCCGATTCGGTATACATACAACGACTAATGGATGCTGAAATGGCCGTTGATTTATCGTACAACAAAGTAGTAAACAGCTACATAAAAATGTACACCGAAAAACGAAGAAATCAGGTCGAGGTAATGCTTGGACTTTCGGCTTATTATTTTCCGATTTTTGAAGAAACACTCGATAAATACAACATGCCGATTGAATTAAAATACCTTCCAATCATCGAGTCGGCATTAAATCCGGTTGCCCGTTCGCGGGTGGGTGCAAACGGACTCTGGCAGTTTATGTACGCAACCGGAAAACAAATGGGATTGGAAGTAACTACTTTTGTCGACGAGCGTCGCGATCCGGTGAAAGCAACAGATGCGGCGGCCCGTTATTTACAAAACCTGTACAATACATATGGCGACTGGCATTTGGCAATTGCAGCCTACAATTGTGGCCCCGGAAACGTAAATCGTGCCATCCGGCGATCTGGAGGAAAAAGAAATTACTGGGACATTTATTATCGCCTTCCGCGCGAAACCCGTGGTTATGTTCCGGCATTTATTGCCGCCATGTATACTATGGAACATTACAAGGAACACAATTTACAACCCCGTTATCCCGAAATTCCGCTGATGACCGATACGATTATGGTGAATACCTACCTTCATTTTAACCAGATTGAAGCAACACTAAATATTACCAAAGAAGAAATAAGGGCGTTAAATCCGATGTATCGGCAGGATGTAATTCCGGCAAAAGCGAACAAAGCTTATCCGCTTGTTCTTCCCGAAGAAATGGTGTTGAATTTTATTGATCAGGACACTACTATTTTTGCTTACGAGCGCGAAAAATATTTCCCAAACAATACATTAAAACAGCCGGAACAAAGTACCGGTGGTTATTTTACTCCAGTTGATGTAAAAGGAAAAGCCAAGATTTTTTATACCGTAAAATCGGGTGATAATGTTGGTTTTATTTCGTCGTGGTTTAAAGTTCGCGCCTCTGATTTAAGGTACTGGAATAATATTCGAAGAGACGTCATTCGCATTGGGCAAAAACTGGTTATTTATGTACCCGAAAAAGACAAAGCGAAATACAAAAAGGTGAATACTATGACGTTCGCGCAAAAACAGGCGTCGATTGGAAAAACTTCAAAACCTGCGGTAAAACAAAAAGCTGAACCACTCGACAACAACTATGTTTACTACAAAGTGCGCAAAGGCGACACACTTTGGGACATCTCGCAAAAATATGCCGGAATCAACTCAAACGAAATAATGAAGCTGAACAACCTGAAAAACGATCATAGTTTGTACATCGGGCAGCAACTAAAAATTAAAAGAAAAATGTAATTTCCGCATAAGGAAGTACTTCCGACTATTTCAAAATTTTCATTTTACTGCTCCCCATTTCGATTTGTTTTGAATTAAAAAATCTTCAAAAACAATAGATTATTCATTGGTCGATAAGCGAACAAAACAATTATAGCTTATATTTAACTTCTATTACCAACAATAACCTGAATTTAAACCCACGAAACGAATATGAATTTCAATATATTAAATTCTCAAAAGGACATGTTGAAATTCATCGTGAGTGCCTGAATGTCTTCAAATTTTTTGAACATTCAGAAATCAAAAAAATTTAAACAGATGAAAAACCTGATTTTTCTTTTTATTATTGCCGTTGCTTATATTGGTTGCAAACACCACGAAGCTTCACTGGAAAGTATTTCGAAAAAAAATACTATTGAAAGCACCAAACAACTTATTACCAATCTTGCTTCTGACGAAATGGAAGGAAGAAAGCCCGGCACTCCCGGAATGGAACGAGCAACTCAATTCATTGAAAACTATTTTAAGTCCAATAAAATAAAACCATTTTTTAGTGCCTACCGCGATACTATTGATGTTCGAGGAAACGAATCGTACAACATTGTTGGTTTGATAAAAAGCAAAAAACCAAGTTCAGAATATATTTTGATAGGTGCACATCTCGATCATCTGGGAATTCGCCCCGCGCAAACAGACTCGATTTACAATGGTGCAAACGACGATGCAAGCGGTGTAACTGCGGTGCTGCAAATCGCTACTATTCTGAAAAGATACGGAGTCGATAAAAATATTATTGTAGCCATTTTTACGGGTGAAGAATCGGGTTTGTTGGGCTCGAGGCATTTGGCAAAACGACTGCACGGTGAAGAAACAGATTTAAAATTAATGATCAATTTTGAAATGCTTGGAACAGTGCTTTCAACCGGAGAAAAACAGGTTTACATTACCGGTTTCGACAAATCGGATTTTGCAGAAAATTTGAACCAACTTCTTGATGTTGAATTCGCAACAAATTTAGAAGGCTACGAACAACTTTTTCGCATGTCGGACAATTATCCGTTTTATCAGGAGTTTGGAATACCGGCGCACTCCATTTCAACGTTCGATTTTAAGAATTTCAATTATTTTCATAAACCCGGCGACGAAGTGGAAATTATCGCGCTCGATAACATGAATGCAATTATTAATCTGATGTCACTCTCCATTTTAAAAATGGTAAATGAAGGTATATCAATTCATTTGAAAGAATAAATTTCAACAATAAAAAAGCCGCTTACTTAGTAAACGGCTTCGATATTTTGTCATCAGAATTTACAATCCTAATTTTTCTTTAACCAAGTCGGGGATTTCTCCGGGTTCTTTTGCAACCGGAACTCCGGCAGCGGCAAATGCCTTAATTTTTTCTTCGGCAGTTCCTGCACCACTCGAAATAATTGCTCCGGCATGCCCCATACGTTTTCCGGGAGGAGCCGACTGGCCTGCAATAAATGCAACAACAGGTTTTGTCATTTTAGTTTTGATAAAATGCGCTGCCTGCTCTTCTGCATCACCACCAATTTCTCCAATTAGAACAACCGCTTCTGTTTCCGGATCGTTTTCGTACATTTCCAGCAAATCGATAAAATACAATCCTGAAACCGCATCACCACCAATTCCAACACAAGTTGTTTGTCCCAAACCATTTTCAGTTAACATATTAACCACTTCGTAAGTGAGTGTTCCCGAACGCGAGATGAGTCCAACATTTCCTTTCTTGAATATTCCTCCTGGTAAAATACCAATCAAACATTCATCGGTCGTAATTAACCCCGGACAGTTGGCACCAATCATTTTTGTGCCATTCTTTTTCAAAACAGGAGTAACCTTAATCATATCCTGAACCGGAACTCCTTCGGTAATACAAATCACCAGTTCCACTCCGGCATAACTGGCTTCCATAATTGCATCGCCGGCAAACGGAGCCGGAACAAAAATTACAGATGCGTTTGCACCGGTAGCTTTTACAGCTTCCTCAACGGTATTAAAAACCGGAATACCATCAACTTCAGTCCCTCCTTTCCCGGGAGAAATTCCACCAACTACATTGGTTCCATAGTCTTTCATTTTGCCGGAATGAAATGCACCATCACGACCTGTAATACCTTGTACTATTAATTTTGTATCCTTATTTATTAAAATGCTCATAACTTCTACTTTTTACTTAATTCAATGGCTTTTTTTGCAGCTTCACTCATGGTTGAAACAGTTGGTAATCCCTGACTTTTGATAATTTCCAATCCCTCTTTTGCATTTGTTCCCGACAAACGGATAACAATTGGGATTTTGGTTTTTATCTCTTCCAGAGCTGTTACAAGTCCGCGGGCAACATCGTCGCAGCGCGTAATTCCGCCAAAAATATTGATCATTACTGCATTCACATTTTTGTCGCTCAGCAAAATATTCATTGCATCAACCACTTTTTGTGGATTCGATGAACCACCAATATCGAGGAAGTTAGCAGGATCTCCACCATACAATTTAATCATGTCCATGGTTGCCATAGCCAATCCGGCACCGTTTACCATACAACCGATATTCCCGTCTAATTTAATATACGAAAGACCTTTTGCGCTTGCTTCAATTTCTTTTTGCTCGTCTTCGTTCACCTCGCGCATGTTTAAAATTTTGCGCTGACGGAACAAAGCATTGTCGTCGAAATTCATTTTTCCATCGATGGCCAACACCTGATGATCGGGCGTTAAAACCAATGGATTTATTTCTGCTAACGAAGAATCTGTATCGATGTATAATTTATAAAGTTTTACAAAAATAGCTGCTGCCTGACGCACTTCTTTTGGATCGCTAAAAAGCTGCAATGCAATTTTTCGAGCCTGCCAGTCCATTAAACCCATGGTTGGGTCGATCGCCATTTTAATAATCTTTTCCGGCGAAACTTTTGCTACTTCTTCAATTTCAACACCACCTTCGGCACTTGCCATTAAAGTTACCGATTTTGTATTCCGATCGTTAATTAACCCGATGTAATACTCCTTTTTAATATCAACTGCATCGGCAATTAATACTTTTTCTACGGTTAAACCTTTAATGTCCATTCCCAGAATATCTTGGGCACAATTGATTACATCAGCCTTCGACTTTGCCAACTTTACACCACCGGCTTTTCCGCGACCTCCAACATGTACCTGCGCTTTTACTACTCTAAGTTTGTCATCGTCAGAAACTTTCTCCTTAACCTCATCAACCGAATGGAACACATCGCCATCCGGAACAGGAATCCCGTACTTCCTGAATAAATTTCGGGCTTGATATTCGTGAATTTTCATCGTACTAAATAATTATAATTCAAGATTTTATTGATCTTTGATTTTTTAAACTTGCCGTTAAAAATACCAAATATTTAAATATCCACAACTATCAATACGTCTCTTTTTATGACTTTTCACACAATTTGCAGGAAATTTCAGGCAAATCGAAAACATCCGAAAAATTCAATACGCCATCGTTTCAAAGCATCCATTTTTTCGATTAGCTTTGTACCTTTAAATTTAGATGAATGAAAGACACGATTAAACCAGTAATCCTACGCGAAGCCGAAGC
>JBNKOT010000555.1:0-4955 GCA_050294855.1 Draconibacterium sp.
TGAGCTCGCTAATTTTAATCGAACTCAGGTTAATAGAAAAATAACGCATTGGAAAGCCAAATTAAAAATATTCATTGAAAACGACCAGACCAAAGGTGCCCGGTTATGGTGAAATCTATCCAATTACTACAGGGAGAAAAATCTTCACATCTGTAATGCTTCTAGTTGGACTAGGAATCGTTGCCGTTCCAACGGGTTTAATTGCATCTGCACTTACTAAAACAAAAGAATTTAAAGATTAAATCATCTTCTTTTTGAATACAGATTTTTGTCAATTCAAAAAAGCGTTTTAACTTTGTCGCCGATATTTATGCAATGGGGTGCCTAATAAATTTAGGGCTGAGATTATACTCACAAAACCTGATCCGGGTAATGCCGGCGTAGGGAAAGCAAAAAGAGGGATTCGTCCCGCTCCATTGGTTAGTTGATAACCAAATTTCTAAAAATGAAAAAATTAAAATTGTTACTGTTTTTGCAGATGATTGCCGTTGTGGCATTATCTCAAAATCAATTAAGTGGAACAGTAAAAGGCGCCGGCGAAAAACTTGCCGGAGCAAGTGTGATTCTCGAAAACACTTTTTATGGCGTGTCTGCCTCGGCCGACGGAAGTTTTGTGTTTAAAAATTTGAAAGACGGCGAGTATTCGGTCAAAGTTTCTTTTATCGGTTTCGAAACCAAGGTGATTAAAGTTGTGCTGAATTCAGACAAAATTCTTTCGATCGACTTAAAACCAAACGTTGTTTTAACCGACGAAATTCTGATTTCGGCCACCCGCGCCAACAACAAAACACCGATGGCTTACAACAATCTTTCGGGAGAAGAAATTGCGCAACGAAACATGGGGCAAGACATTCCGTATTTGTTGCAATTGTCACCTTCGTTTGTTGCAACTTCTGATGCCGGTGGCGGAGTTGGATACACCAATTTCAGGATTCGTGGAACCGATTTAAATCGAATTAATGTTGTTGTGAATGGAATCCCTTTAAACGATCCCGAGTCGCACGGAACCTGGTTTGTTGATTTACCAGATTTGGCCTCATCGCTCGAAAACGTTCAGATTCAACGAGGAGCAGGAACTTCAACAAACGGCGCTGCTGCATTTGGAGCAACCATCAATCTACAAACCAACACCTTAAAAAAGGACGCATATGGCGAATACAAAACTGCATTTGGTTCGTTTAACACCTTTAAGAATACGGTTTCGGCTGGATCAGGTTTATTGAATGGAAAATTTTCGGTGGATGCCCGACTGTCGAAAGTTACCTCAAATGGTTACATCGACCGTGCCAATTCCGATTTAAAATCGTTTTTTGTTTCGGCCGGATATTTTTCTGAAAACACGATTTTAAAAGCCAATATTTTTTCTGGTTTTGAAGAAACCTACCAAGCCTGGAACGGAATTCCTTCCGAAACGTTGGCAACAAACCGAACCTATAACAGTGCCGGAGAATACACCGACGAATTTGGAACTACTTTCTACTACGAAAATCAGGTGGATCATTATCAGCAAGATCATTATCAACTGCATTTTTCGCACAAATTAAATGCGATTTGGAACATCAATGCATCGGCGCATTACACTTACGGACGCGGTTATTACGAAAATTATAAGGAAGATGAAGATCTGGCTGATTACCAACTTTCGAATATTGTTATTGGTAATGAAACCATTGAAACCACCGACCTCGTAAACCGGAAATGGCTCGACAATCATTTTTGCGGTGCAACATACTCCATCAATTTCAAGCAAGGCAAAACTGAATTAACAATGGGTGGTGCTTACAGTTCTTACAATGGCAATCATTTTGGAAATGTAATTTGGGCACAATTTCTCGGAAATGCACAGCCAAATCATCAGTGGTACAAAAACAAGGGAGAAAAAACAGATAACAACTTTTATCTCAAATATAATTATCAGGCCACCGAAAAATTAAGTCTGTTTGCCGATCTTCAATCGCGGAATATCAACTATGAAATTAACGGCATCGACGACGATCTACGTGATTTGGGACAATCGCACGACTTTCATTTTTTCAATCCGAAATTCGGTGCTTTTTTCGAGCCCGATCACAATCAGAAATTGTACCTCTCGTTTGCCGTTGCCAACCGCGAACCCAACCGAACTTCGTATGTAGATAAAGATCCGAATGGAAAAACCCCACAAGAGGAAACATTGTACGACTGGGAAGCCGGATACAATTATTCATCGGCAAAATTCTCTTTTTCGGCAAATTATTATTTGATGAATTATAAAAATCAGCTGGTTCTAACCGGAGAGATTAACGATGTTGGTGCACCAATTATGGCGAATGTCGATAAAAGTTTCCGAACCGGAATTGAGTTGCAGGCAGGCGTACAAATCGTAAAGAATTTTCTTTGGAACGGAAATGTAACTTTAAGTAACAACAAAATAAAAGATTTTACCGAATATGTTGATAACTGGGATACCTGGGGACAAGAAGCCTACGATTTGGGAACTACCGACCTGGCCTTTTCACCCAATATAATTGCCAACAGCCAGTTTGAATTTACAACGGCAAAAAACTTTACAATTGGATTTGTTTCGTCGTATGTGGGTAAACAATTTATCGATAATACCTCGAACGACGACCGAGCATTAAATGCCTATTTTGTAAACAACATTAAAGCCGATTACAAATTTACCAGTAATTTATTTGAAGAAATTGCTTTGCATTTTATGATCAATAATTTGTTTAACGAGCAATACGAATCAAACGGCTGGGTGTATTCTTACATTTATGGTGAGCAGCGCTACAAAATGGATGGGCTTTATCCGCAAGCCGGAACTCATTTTATGTTTGGTGTCGATTTTAAATTCTAGGAAAAAAAGCCATTAACAAAAAGCCATACTATGACTTGGAGTCATAATATGGCTTTTTGTTCTTTTACTCCAAAATTACTTTGCCTTCAATTTCAACTAATAAATCGTTACGGCAAATATCTGCAATAATGTATACTACCGGCAAATCGCCAAAATGATTTTGGAAGGTTTTTCTAATCGCCGGAAAGTCTTTTCTGTTTTTTACATAAACACGGGCATGTCCAAATTTAGATGCTAATTTATCGGATGAAATTTTCTTTAAAACATAATCGGAATATAAACGTTTCATATTTTCGATAGTGACTTCAGTTTGCTGAACAGCATCACCAACTCCAACCGTTTTTTCGCCCAAAATAGAAGCAGTTCCAGAAATAAAAATTAATTTCTTTGAGAATAATTCCAGATACCGCGCACGCTCAAATTTTGGAGTAGTTTTTATGATACACGATTCGCCCACCAAAACTTTTTCGCTGTAATGATGTGCAGCAATTTGTTTCGGATTATCGACCGGATAACTTTCTATCTCTTGTGATTTTATGGCCACAAATTCAAGGATGATTCCTCCCCGGTTCATTCCAATTCCTGTTGCCGCCGGATATCCTTCTTCTTCAAAAGCAGTTCCGTAAACTCCCGATCGAATGTCATTAAATTCCTGGTAGCGCTGTTTATCTCCGTCGAAACCGAGAATATTTTCCAGGTAATTCCATTTCCGAACAATAGAGTTGAGTGGAAATATGGCTTCATTAAAAATTTCGATTAATCCGGCAAATGCTTTTTCGGTGTTATTTTTACATCCCGAATAAGAATTCGACTGAACATGCCCAATTAGAATTTGCGTTTTTCCACGTTTAAACAGCGCAGCTTCACCGTCTTGTATATCAATAAAAATTGCTTCCCATAAATTCGGATCGTAATAAAAAGCTTCGATAACAATTTTACAGGAAAGCGGTGGTTGTGCAATAAAACTCTGAAGTATTTTCTCCGATAAGAGGGTTTCAACTTTCGAGCGAATTTTTAACTTCAATTTATTATAGGCATCGTCTGATTTTGAATCGACAAAAAAATTAAGTTTAAAAATCTGTTTCCCCGAATTGATCATGGTGAGCTGTTGCAAACAATTCTCCAATTGTGCATCAGTCGTACTGCAAGCATTATCTGGTTTTATATAAATTCTATCTCCGTTTAAAAAATACATCCACGATCCAAATTAATTGAGTTGCAAATATGACTGAATTTTTAATGAAAAAAAATTAGTATTGTTATTGTTTTTCATTAAAATTTTAAAATATAAAATGCCTTAAATCGAATTTAAGTTAATAATCTCCGTCTACTTTTGCTCCATTTAAGATTGCCTCAGTTGAACCCACTCCTAAACGGTCGGCGCCCTGATTTAAAAATGCAACTGCTTCGTCCCAACTGCGAATTCCACCCGATGGTTTAATCTGCATTTTATTGCCTACGGTTTTTACCATCACATCGATGTATTCCGGTTTTGCTCCGCCGGGGCCAAATCCTGTTGATGTTTTCACAAAATCGGCTCCTGCTTCATACGATAATTCGCAGGCTTTGGCAATTTGTTCTAAAGTTAAATGTCCACTTTCCTGAATTACTTTTACCAATACCTTTTTTTTATGGGCCACCTCAACAACGGCTTTAATATCGTTTACAACATATTCATAATCTTCGGAAAGAAACTTTCCAACGTTCATCACCATGTCAATTTCGTCAACACCATCTTCAATCGCCTGTTTGGCCTGAAATGCTTTTACGGGAGTTGCATCTGCTCCGTGCGGAAAACTTAATACACACGACACTTTTACATCGCTGTTTTTTAACAAATCAGCAGCTGTCTTCACGTCGCAGGGTTTTACACACATGCTAAAAACATTGTTTTGAATACACATTTCAGCATTTGCTTTTAAATCGGAATCTGTCATTTCGGGTTTTAAAACCGCATGATCTATTGTTTTTGCTACCTGTTCTTTCGTATACATATTCTATTCTTTCACAATTGCATCAATAATTTCGGTCGCATCTTTCAGATCCGACTCGGCCACAAAAAGGTCGATTGCAGAAGGAACTCCGTCGACAAAACCAGCCACTAAGCCCTCTT
>JBNKOT010000556.1:0-5936 GCA_050294855.1 Draconibacterium sp.
GTGCCGGAAATCTGGCCACTCAATTATCGAAAGCCTTGCATAATCAGGGATTTGAAATCACGCAGATTTATAGTAGAACGCTGAAGTCGGCAAAAATACTTGCAAATCAATTGAATACAAATCACACTACAGAAATAGAACAAATCGATCGGAATGTCGATATATATATTGTAGCTTTAAAAGATGCGGTTGTCGACGAAGTTTTAGCACAGTTTAACTTTCATAATAAATTAATGGTGCATTGTTCGGGTAGCTTGCCTTTATCGGTTTTAGATAAGCATTCTGCAAACACTGGTGTGTTTTATCCTTTGCAAACCTTTTCGAAAACAAGAGATCTTGATTTTTCAAACATTCCCATATTTGTTGAATCTCATTCAGAAGAAAATAAAACTATTTTACTCGAAATAGCAAACCAAATCTCCGAGTCGGTAGCTGTTTTAGCATCAGACAAAAGAAAGTTTCTGCACATTTCGGCGGTTTTTGCCTGTAATTTTGTAAATCATATGTACGCACTTTCTTCCGAAATATTGGCTGCTGAAGGGATTCCTTTTAAAGTGTTGAAACCGTTGATTCTGGAAACTGCGCAAAAAGTGCAAAGCATGGATCCTCAAAATGCACAGACAGGTCCGGCCATTCGTTTCGACGAAAACATTATTTCTTCGCATTTAACCGCACTCGAAGGATTAAATAACTACCAGGAATTGTACAATTCAATTTCAAAAAGTATTTTTGAATTTCATAAAAAACAGGAATAATGGGGTTTTTCAAAGAAGATCTATTGAATGTAAAAGCATTTGTTTTTGATGTTGACGGTGTTTTGTCGAGAGATGTTTCGCCATTAAACGAAGATGGTGAACCGGTACGTACTGCCAATGTTAAAGATGGTTTTGCCATCAGAAATGCCATCGAACTTGGTTATCCGGTGGCGGTAATTACTGGCGGTTTCATAGAACGTGTTAAACGCCGTTATAACCAACTTGGCGTGAAGCACTACTACGACAAGGCCCGCGACAAAGTTGCTTGTTTGAACGATTTTCTGGAAAAAGTTGGACTCGAAGCAAAAGATGTATTATTTATGGGAGACGATCTGGTGGATTACCAGGTTATGAAAATGGTTGGTCTTCCTACTTGCCCCAAAGACGCCGTTTCCGATATCAAGGGAATTTCGAAATATATTTCGCATAAAAACGGGGGAGAAGGTTGTGTGCGCGATGTGATCGAACAAACGTTGCGTGCGCAGGAAAAATGGTTTACACAAGATATGCTCTTTATAAATGCCTTCTAAAAAACAAGTGCACACTCAACTGTTTATTTGAAATACTCATGTACGAGTTCCCACATCTACTTTTAAATATTTAAGCTAATAATGCAATGAAGTGGTTTCCAAAATACAATTATATTCTTGCCTCAAAATCTCCGCGACGAAGTCAGCTATTACATTCGTTGGGCATAGAATTTGAAGTTAAAACCAGGGAAGTAAACGAGATTTATCCGGAAGACCTTTCGAAAGAGGAGATTCCTGTTTTTTTAGCTGAACTAAAAGCCAAACCATTTTTAGCTGATTTACAGCAGAATGAATTGCTAATAACTGCCGATACAATTGTTTGGTACAAAGGAAACGTTTTGGGAAAACCGGCAGATAAAACAGAGGCAGAGAAAATGCTCCAATTGTTAAGTGGGAACGAGCACCAGGTTATTTCTGGCGTTTGTTTAAGTACGAGTAAAAAAAGTAAATCGTTTTACGCGCTAACCAACGTTCAGTTTAAAGTACTTACCAACCACGAAATCGAACATTATATTTCTGTTTTCGAACCATTCGACAAAGCCGGAGCTTATGGAATTCAGGAGTGGATCGGGTCGATTGGAATCACACACATCGAAGGGTCTTTTTACAATGTAATGGGACTACCAATTCAAAAACTCTACGAAGAAATTCAGAAATTTTAAGGCCGTTAAAAAAGGTTTCATTTTTTTGTGTGTTTTAAAACAAGGTCTTATTCCTTTCGTCGATGAAAACCTTTCGTCGATATTTCGTAAATTGAATAGTAACAAAAACAAATTCAATTTATGAATCATCTTTTTCGAATTTTCACAACTGTTTTTCTGATTTTTACGCTGTTTGTTGGATGCGAAACAAAAAAAGAATCGCCTGAAGTTGGATTCTTAATTCATGCATTTGATAAGGAACGCTGGGAAAACGACCGGGACTTTTTTGTTGAAAAAGTCGTGGAACTTGGAGGAACTGTTAACGTTCAGAATGCCGATAACGATGCCAACAAACAACTGGCACAGGCAAAAGAACTGCTCGCCAACGGTGTTGACGTTTTGGTAGTTGTACCTGTAGATCAGTTTGCAGCTGCCGAAATTGTAAAAGAAGCTCACGCAAAAAATGTGAAGGTAATTTCGTACGATCGATTAATAAAAAATTGCAAGCTCGATTTTTACGTTTCTACCGATAATATTGAGATTGGAGAATTACAGGCTACTTATTTAACCAAAATAAGACCGACAGGCAATTATGCGTTAATTGGCGGTGCAGTTAACGACAATAACAGTCAGTCGCTGTTTTTGGGGCAAATGAACGTTTTGCAGCCACTGGTTGAAAAAGGCGATATTAATATTGTGTATAAAGAATTTACACAAGACTGGGAAGAAGAAGAAGGTTACGATCATGCTAAAAAAATAATTGCAACCAACAAAGTGATTGATGCGATAATTGCAGGAAACGATGCCATTGCTTATGGCGTAATTGAAGCACTCACCGAAGCTGGTCTCGAAGGTAAAGTATTGATTGCCGGACAGGATGCTGATTTGCGAAATCTGCAGGAAATTGTGGCCGGAAACCAAACTTGTACGGTTTATAAACCTTACGATAAAATGGCTTCCACCGCCGCAGAACTGGCCATGAAACTGGCTAAATCGGAAGAATGCGAAAAGACATTTCAAACCGTGAGCAATGGAGAAGTTTTAGTGCAGGCGGTTTATTACAATGCAATGATCGTGAATAAAGAAAATTTAAAACTCACCGTTATTTCTGAAGGTTACCAAAAAGAAGAAGAAGTGTTTAAATAAATTGATAGTAAATGGTGTTGTTAAGGGATTCTGTTTTGGGATCCCTCTTTTTTTGAAGTCAAAATTCAAGAAGTAAGCACAAATTCGCACCAAGCACTACCGACAACTCTTCTTTCTTTAAATTTTTACCCAACCAAGTAATACTTTTATTTGATATAAAATTTAGTTAAATTTAGAGTCCACTTAACTTGGTGACACGGTGCATTAGATTTCGTGAAGTTGAATTGCGACACAATAAATTCTAAAATTTCAAAGAGAATAAGTTTTAATCATTTAAACGTCGATAAATAAAAGCAAACTGCACAGTAAAGTTACCTTGTTAGTGGTTTGTTTCAGCGAAAAATCTAATTGATGGAAACTAACCTTACGAGTTTGGTTATTGTAAAATAGAAAGAATGAATACATTAATAAAATGACCACATTAGTAGTAGGTGCAACTGGTGCGACTGGAAAACAGTTGGTAGAACAATTATTGAATATGGAACAAAAAGTCAAGGTAATTATCCGCCCGTCCGCAAAAATACCCGACATTTGGAAGAATAATGAACAAATATCAATAATCAAAGCCAATATCTCTGAGATTAGTTTGGATGAAATGACAAATTACTTGAATGATTGTCAGTCGGTAGCTTCTTGTCTTGGGCATAATCTAACCTTCAAAGGTATTTTTGGAAAGCCCAGAAAGTTGGTTACCGAGGCCGTTATATTACTTTGTGATGCGATTAAAAAGATTTCTCCTGAAGAACCGATCAAATTTGTGTTGATGAATACAACCGCTAACAGAAACAGAGATGTAAACGAATCTGTTTCGCTCGCTGAGAAACTTCTGATGGGATTAATTCGCATACTTGTGCCACCACATGCCGACAATGAAAAAGCAGCTAGTTTTTTGAGCGTGAACCTTGGGCAAAATAATACTTTTATTGAATGGGTGGCAGTGCGACCGGATACTTTGATAGACCAAGATATGGTAACCGAATACGAGCTAGTCGTTTCGCCCACAAGGAGTGCGCTTTTTAATCCAGGCAATACCAGCCGAATAAATGTTGGCAATTTTATGGCTAAATTAATAGTGAAAAATAACTTGTGGGATAAATGGAAAGGGGAAATGCCTGTAATTTATAATAGCTTGAACTAGATAAATGAATCAACTGCCTGAATATTTTATTTAAGTATTGCTGAATTGAAATAGACCGATTTAAGCAAAAAAATAAGAAATTGGGAAACAATGGTTAGAAATCGGGTAAAAAGTATTGCGAAAATATATGTTTAAAGTAGAAACATTCAAACCACGGTTAATTATTAAACAACATGAAAATGAGACTAAAAACTAAAATTTCCTTTTTTGTAATACTATTGATTGGTTTAAATCTGCAGGCGCAAACGGTTGACGATATTTGGAAATTATATTCAAGAAAAGATTACAAGAATACGGTTAAATCGGGTATCGAAGCTTTGAAAAACGACTCGCTTAACCCACAAATTAACCTCGCAGTTGGCAGGGCTTTTGCCGATTTGAACCAGCACAAGAAAGCCATTCCTTATCTGATAAAGGGAACTACCGAAAAAAACAATCCGCCGTGGGTTAGGGCATGGAGTTTTGGATATTTGGGAACCTGTTATTATGTCGTTGATAATTTTTTGGAATCAAAAAAGAGTTTCAACGCGTGTATTAATTTGAATGCAACAAAAAATGCTACCCAGTTTGCCAAAAAATATGTGGATGCTTTGCAAATGAATGAGATATTTGATTCGTGGGAAACCGTCGAAAAAGAAAATATCAGGTTTCACTTTCAGAATAAATCAAACATTCAGAACATCGAAAATTACATAAAGAACAGGGAAGAAGCCTATTTGGAAATCAATAAATTCTTTCAATCAATGCCATTTAAGAAGATCGATTTTTTTGTTTGGGATCAACCCGAAGAAGCTAAAAAACTTTTTGGTCGAGAGTTAGGATTTGCTAATTCGAAACTTTGTATCATTAACTCAAGAAATAATCAAACCAGAGGACACGAAATCACGCATATTTTATCCGATTATGGTATTCAGCCTGAAAAAAAGACAGGTTTAATAAATGAAGGAGTGGCCGTGTATTTCGACCAATCACATCGGGATCGAATGAAAACAGCAAAGAGTTTGCTCAATGATAAAGAAATCGACATCATTGATTTGTGGAATAATCCGGATAAATATCCAAACGAATATAATTATGCTTTGGGCGGTGCTCTCATCGATTTTTTAATGAATCATGGAAATGAAAATCAATTAAAAGCATTATTAAAAAATCAAACACCCGAAACGGCGACAAAAACTTATGATGACTTTAACGATTTAATCGCAAGGTTGGAAAAGAAATTAAATGAATAAAAGCGGTACAATTTTTTTCTTAAACCAATGAACATCAATTGTGCGCTGCTGGTTTTAAAGATAAAATGATAGAAATAAACCATCGAAAATGAAAAATGATTTTGATAACGATGTATTCACGTCATTTGAATGGGAAGAGGAATACAAAAAAGTATCTTTTGAAATTGAGCTTTTAGATCAAAAGAATACTTCAAAAAATATCGATGGAAATCAATCAATTATCGAAAGCGTAACAGAACCGAAAATCGATGAAGAATACGAAACAGCCAATCAAACTAATACGCAAGAAAATACAAGAATTAAAAGGACAATTGAGTTCGTCCGATACAGAAAGTGGCAATTTTATATGGCAGCAATATTTATAATTGTTTCGATTATTACACTACTGATGCACGCACAAAACACACACTAAAGTATCGTCAGAAAGGGTATAGCGAAGTAATCTGTATTTTCCAACGAAACCAATGAATAGAACCATTAAAACAAATAAGAAC
>JBNKOT010000557.1:0-2074 GCA_050294855.1 Draconibacterium sp.
GGCAAGAATATTTTGAGAAATTTGCAAAGTCAGTGCATTTTTGCCTAAAAACGAATTGCGCACAAAACTTGTTTCTTTATAAAATTTTACTGGATTAATTTTGAATTTCTTGCTTATTGGTTCATTCCAGCTTGGTTCTTCGTCTTTAAAATAAACCAGCTGAAAACCAAAATCGGGCAAATCGCTCCAGTCGCTCTGAACCAAACTTTCGAGAATAATTTTTGAGTTCGACTGCAGGTTTCCAAAACGTACAGTTTTTACTTCCCTTTCGGCGATGTGCGAGTAACGGTACATTAAAGTAAAATTACTGTCGTTTACCAACATCAGTTCAATTTCGCTGCCCACCGGATTTTTAGCATCGCGCGGCACAAAACAAAAATAAAAGTCGGGCGAATTTTTACCGTTGATAATTTCTCCTTGTGTGGGTACAAAAACAGGTTCCTGCGTTTCTGTTGCCGGTTCCGACGATTTTTCAGAAACCGCGCCAAGATTTAATTCTGGAGCACCAACATTTAACAAACCGGAAATTGGATACGGAATTTCAAAACCATCTTCGTTTTCCACATTCACTGTATTTTTATTGATAAAACTGGTCACCACTCCTCCGCCAACATCATTCAAAAACTTAACTTTATCGCCTACTTTAATCATCTTTTCTTATTTTCTGCAAAAGTAATATTTAAAAAGTATTTAATCATTTAATTTCATCCCTAGAGAAACTTCGTGTTTTCTTTGAGAAACTTTGTGTAATAATTGTTTTATAAAGAACCTCAAAGTAGTCACAGCGTTGCACAAAGAAAAAATAGTTTATTTTTGCGCCAACAAAAAAGAAAAATTTGAATTCATACAAAGACATAAAAATAAGTGATTTTACGTACGACTTGCCCGACGATAAAATTGCAAAATATCCATTATCCGTTCGCGACAAATCAAAACTTCTGATCCACAAAAACGGAGAAATCACCCAAAGTAGTTTTCAGAATTCAGTGGATTTTTTACCCGAAAAAGCACAACTTGTTTTTAATAATACACGAGTTATTCATGCACGTTTGTTTTTCAGAAAAGAAACCGGTGCAAAAATCGAAATCTTTTGTTTGGAGCCGATCCAGCCGGTCGATTATCAAATTGCTTTTCAGGAAAAAGAACGCGTGATTTGGAAATGTATGATAGGCAATTCAAAAAAATGGAAAGCCGGAATTTTAAAACGTGAAATCGAAATTAAAGGTAAAAAAGTCATACTTCAGGCTGAAAAAAAAGAACAAAGCGAAAATACTTTTTCGATCGAATTTAGCTGGGACAAATCCATGGCCTTTGCCGAAATTATCGAGCACACCGGAACACTGCCGATTCCTCCGTATTTAAACCGCGAAACAGAAGAAGCCGACGAAGAAACCTACCAAACTGTTTATGCAAAAATCGATGGTTCGGTGGCGGCTCCAACGGCGGGATTACACTTTACCAAAGAAGTGCTTACACAACTCAACAATAAAAACATTTCGACCAAAGAAATTACGCTACACGTTGGTGCAGGAACTTTTCAACCGGTAAAATCCGATACAATTTCGGGGCATACCATGCATCACGAAACCGTGATTATTCCCAAAAACATTATCGAAGGGTTTATTGAAAATCCGGATAATATTATTGCAGTGGGAACAACTTCGGTGCGCTCGTTGGAGAGTTTGTACTGGATTGGCTTACAATTGGAAAACAAAATATTTAATGCACAACACGCAGAAGTGTTACAGTGGGAACCCTACGAAAACGAGGCAAAAATCACAAGCGAAAAAGCACTCCAAAATATTGTACATTATTTGAATGAAAATAAAAAAAGTGAACTTCAGTTTTCAACTCAAATTATTATTTTACCAGGTTACGATTTTAAGATCATCGGCGGAATGTTTACCAATTTCCATCAACCACAAAGTACTTTATTGCTTTTAATCAGCGCATTTTTAGGCAACGATTGGAAAAGAGTTTACGATTACGCCTTAAACAATAATTTCCGGTTTTTGAGTTACGGCGACAGCAATTTATATTTAAAATAAAAACTATGGACGGCAGAAACAGAAAA
>JBNKOT010000558.1:0-2369 GCA_050294855.1 Draconibacterium sp.
TTGGCACCTCGATGTCGGCTCGTCACATCCTGGGGCTGGAGAAGGTCCCAAGGGTTGGGCTGTTCGCCCATTAAAGTGGCACGCGAGCTGGGTTCAGAACGTCGTGAGACAGTTCGGTCCCTATCTGTTGTGGGCGCTGGAGATTTGAGAGGACCTGACGCTAGTACGAGAGGACCGCGTTGGACTGACCGCTAGTGTAC
The DNA here is from genome assembly GCA_050294855.1 of Draconibacterium sp. Classification (GTDB taxonomy): domain Bacteria; phylum Bacteroidota; class Bacteroidia; order Bacteroidales; family Prolixibacteraceae; genus Draconibacterium. The sequence goes on from JBNKOT010000558.1 coordinate 201, forward strand.
CTGTTGTGGCGCCAGCTGCATTGCAGGGTAGCTATGTCGGGATGAGATAAGCGCTGAAAGCATCTAAGCGCGAAGCTCACCTCAAGATGAGATCTCCTTTAAGGGCCGTAGGAGACTACTACGTTGATAGGCTGCAGGTGTAAAGTCAGTAATGGCAAAGCCGAGCAGTACTAATTGCCCGAAGACTTTCTTATGTAGGAGTGTCCTTGTAATGAGATTTTTTTAGGATACTGTTTTGTATTTTTTTCCCAACTGCCTTAAGATATTATAGATTGGTTTCATCCCGATTCGTCGGGACCGAAGTTAAGCCATTATCTCCATGTGTAACAACAATGGATAAAGATTTTAGGTGGCTATAGCGGCGGGGCACCACCTCTTCCCATTCCGAACAGAGAAGTTAAGCCCGCCAGCGCCGATGGTACTGCGTAAAAGTGGGAGAGTAGGTCGCTGCCAACTTAATTAGGCCCGTGTTCTTTTGAGCACGGGCCTTTTTTATGAACGATTTTACAATAACTTGTTCCAATGTTCGTTTTTTAAGCAACATAATTTGTATGAAAACTTACCTGGCTAAATTAATCGACTATAACTGGTTTTATCTGACCTTGTTAGCTTTTGTTTTGGTTTTGCCACTTTCTCTAGCCCTGGTTTCGATTGTGGGTGGAATTGTTTTGTTTATCGCTTTGTTAGAAGACAGCTGGAAGAATAAAATTCAACGATTTCAAAAACGAAAAATTCTGCTGCTAATTCCCGCAATATTTCTGATCTACCTTGTAAGTACCATTCTCACCATTAAATGGGGAGAGTCGTTGTACGATTTAAAAAAGACCCTGTTTTTTGTCGTTTTCCCATTCGCATTTCTATTTGGAAAAGAAATCAACCAAAAACAAATGCGAAATCTTTTTTATGTTTTTGCTTTTTCAATCTTTATTTCAACTTTGGTTGCTTTATCGAGGTGGTTGCAATTAAATAACACCGAAAACTTTGCTGTTCATAAAATTGGTTTGATCTCGCATATTCGCTTTAGCTTTCAGTTAATTCTTATCATTTGGTTCTTAGTATTGCTGTTTCAAAAGAATTATAAAAAGTTTACCAAAACGAATAATACGATCGTAATTGTTTTGGCCTTATATTTTCTTGGGTTTTTATTTTTCCAACAATCGTTAACTGGCGTAGTTGCCTTTGGAGCGGCACTTTTAACCTTCTTGATTTTTCTGATTCTTCGGTTTAAAAAAGTTTACAGATACATTGTGCTTGTGGTTTTGCTCTTTATAATGGCAATGCCTGTTTATTATGTAAAAAAAGTTGTAAACGACTTTTATAACATCGAAAAGGTAGACGAAAATTCGATTGAGATGACTACGGATAGAGGGAATGCTTACAAACACAATTTCAGTAGTCCGATGGTTGAAAACGGGAATTACGTGTATTTATATGTGTGTGAAAAAGAAATGCGCGAAGAATGGAACAAAATTTCGGAGTTGAAATTTGATTCATTAGATGCAAATGGTTTTACGTTGAAATCGACACTCGAACGGTACCTAACCTCGAAAGGATTAAAAAAAGATGCAAGTGGTGTGCTGGCACTTTCCAAACAGGACATCGAGAATGTGGAGAACGGAATTGCAAATGTCATTTATCAAAGTCGAAAATATTCGCTTTACCCGAGAATTTATCAAACAGTTTGGGAATATTATGTGTACACACACACCGGCAACGCTAACTACCAGTCTTTTTCGCAGCGGATTGAATTTGGAAAAGCAGCCATTTCGATTATTAAAAATAATTTTTGGTTGGGTGTTGGAACCGGAAACTGGCGCGAAGCATTTAAAAATACCTATCAAAAAAATAATTCAAAACTGAGGGAAGAACTGTATGCGTCGTCACACAACCAGTATTTAAACTACTTCGTAAAATTTGGTGCAATTGGATTTGTATTAATAATGTTCTTTTTTATTTATCCCGTTATAAAAACAAAATCTTACAACGATAAATTGTTCTTGCTTTTTCTTGTATTTATGTTTTGTGCAAATCTGGCCGACTCCAATTTCGAATCGCACATGGGAAGTTCATTTTTCCTGTTTTTTTATTGTTTATTGGTAAGTAACGATAAAAAAAATTACCTCGAAATTCAGGTTTGAACAAACCTCAGAACGGTAAATTGGAACTTTA
>JBNKOT010000559.1:0-3428 GCA_050294855.1 Draconibacterium sp.
AATTTCTGCTTTTATAAAAAACAAATAGCGTGGTTTTTCAAATGATCAAATATACCACCGATTTTTTTAACTCAATTTATACCTTAAGCGTTTCCAATTTTTTTATATTTGGCTTCCATAATCTAAATTCAATTAAACAATCTTTAATCCATCATTAAAATGAATAAAAATATTCTTTTCACTTTAACATTTCTTGCTGCAATTTTAATGGCAACACCCGGCTTTTCGCAAAAAGCTAATTCACTGTCAAAAAAAGAAAAAAAAGAAGGCTGGACTCTTTTATTTAACGGAAAAAACTTTGATGGCTGGCGACAATGTAACGGAACAGAAATGCCTGCAAACTGGGTGATCGAAGACGATGCAATGAAAGTTTTTACCGGCGAAGGAAAACAACCCGGTCAAGGTGCAAACGGCGATATTCTTTTCCCTGGGAAAAAATACGCCAATTTCGAACTTTCGATCGACTGGAAAGCAAGTAAAATGGCGAACTCCGGAATTTTCTACTACGTTCGCGAAATACCCGGACAACCCATTTATTATGCAGCTCCCGAAGTTCAGGTGCTCGACAACAAAGATGCCACCGACAACAAAATTGACAGTCATCTGGCTGGTTCGCTTTACGACATGTTACCGGCAGATCCTGCAACCGTTAATCCTGCCGGAGAATGGAACACATGTGTGATTAAATTAAAAGACGGAAAAGCCACCGTTAGTATGAATGGCAAAGAGGTTGTTGCATATTCGCATTGGACCGACGAATGGGATGAAATGGTGCAAAACAGTAAATTCAAAAGCTTCCCGGGTTTTACCGACGGAATTTCGAAAGAAGGTTATATTGGTTTACAAGACCATGGTTACACCGTTTGGTTCCGAAATATTAAAATCAGAGAATTATAATTCAGATAGGATAAAATTCAGAAAGAACCGTTAATTTTATTAGCGGTTTTTTTCTATCCAGAAGTTTCAAAACTCAAATTTTTAAGTTGATTGGGGTGAAACAAAAAATTATTTGCGATGAAAAACACATATTATCTCGTCCTTTTTGGAATCATCTTGTGCGCTGTTTCCTGCACAACACAAAAAAAAGTGGAATCTTATACCGATTTAACACAGTTTGTCGATCCGTACATTGGAAGCGATTACCACGGGCACGTTTTTGTTGGCGCAAATGTTCCGTTTGGCGCAGTTCAACTTGGCCCTAATAATCCGACGCAAGGCTGGGACTGGTGTTCTGGTTATCACTACTCCGATTCGCTGCTAATTGGTTTTGCACATACACATTTGAGCGGAACCGGAATCGGCGATTTAGGGGATATTCTTTTTATGCCTCTTGCCCACGAATACAAATACGACGAGGGTGTTCCGTACAATTGGCAGGCAAAATACTCGCACGATAACGAAGTAGTAAAACCCGGATATTATTCGATTGAATTAAAAAAGCCGAATATCAAAGCCGAATTAACGGCCACCAACCGGGTTGGTTTTCACAAGTACAATTTTAAAAACGATGGAAACTCGAAAGTTCTGATCGATCTGAAATACGGAACAGGATGGGATCGTTTTTCCAAAGGTGAAATAAAACAGGTCGGAGATAACAGCATTCAGGGATTTCGATTTTCGAGTGGCTGGGCCAACGACCAGCGAATTTTTTATTTTACCGAATTTTCAAAAACGATCAAATCCATTGAAATTGTTAATTCGGATGAAAAACTAGGTGAAATAACAGCAGTACTCGAATTTGAAGGCAACGGAGAATTGTTGGCCAAAACGGCTATCTCACCGATAAGTTCTGAAAATGCAAAACAAAACATGCTCGCCGAAATCGACGAAGAAATTGGCTTGTGGAATTTCGATGGAATATATAAAATGGCAAAAGCCATGTGGAATACGGAGCTGGGAAAAATTAAAATAGAAACAAAAAACAAAGCGAAAAAAATCACGTTCTACACGGCACTCTATCACACCATGATTGCTCCATCGTTGTTTAACGATTGCAATGGCGACTACCGCGGAACCGACAAAGAAAATTACAAAAATCCGGGATTTCAGAATTATTCGGTTTTTTCGCTTTGGGATACCTACCGCGCGGCGCATCCACTTTTTACGCTGGTTCAACCCAACCGCATCGGCGATTTTATCAATTCAATGCTGGCCATTTATCAGCAACAGGGCAAACTTCCGGTGTGGCATTTAAAAGGAAACGAAACCAATACAATGGTGGGTTACCACGCTGCTCCGGTAATTGTTGACGCCTATTTAAAAGGATTTACAGGTTTTGATGCCGAACTCGCATTCGAAGCGATTAAAGCTTCTGCAATGCGCGACGAAAGAGGACTCGATTTTATAAAATCGCAGGGATTTATTCCGGCCGATTCGCAGGTTGAATCGGTTGCACGTGCCATGGAATATGCCATCGACGACTGGTGTATTGCTGCCATGGCAAACGCAATGGGCAAAACTGAAGACTATGAACTTTTCTCGAAACGGGCTAAATATTACAAAAACTATTTTGATGACAACATCAAATTTGTGCGTGGAAAAATGGCGGACGGAAGTTGGCGAAAACCTTTTAACCCAATTTCGTCGCAACACCGCACCGACGATTTTTGTGAAGGAAACAGCTGGCAATATTCCTGGCTTGTACCGCACGATGTGGAAGGTTTGATCGAAATGCACGGTGGAGAAAAAACTTTTCTCATAAAACTGGATAGTCTTTTTTCCATCGAATCGGAGCAGGTGGAAGGCGCTTCTTCCGACATTACAGGGTTAATCGGGCAATACGCACACGGCAACGAACCGGGGCATCATATTATTTATTTGTATGCTTATGCTGGTCGACAATGGAAAACGGCAGAAAAAGTACGTGAAATCTGTAATACTTTTTATACCGATCAACCCGATGGATTATGTGGGAACGAGGACTGCGGGCAAATGTCGGCGTGGTACGTTCTTTCGTCGATGGGATTCTATCCTGTAAATCCGGCAAACGGCGCCTATGTTTTTGGCAGTCCGCTTTTCGATAAAGCTGAAATTGGACTTCCTCAAGGAAAAACTTTTAAATTTATTGCTGAGAATAACAGCAAAGAAAATATTTACATTCAGTCGGTAGAATTAAACGGAACACCATATTCGAAATCGTTTATTACCCATAAAACGATTTTGGCAGGTGGAACGCTAATTTTTAAAATGGGAAATACACCAAATACCGATTTTGGCAAGAATCACGAAGACCGCCCCAAATCTGTTGTTTATTAAAACCTCAATCAGAATTACCTAAAATATTAAATAATGAAATACATTTCAACTTATATTGTTATCCTCTTTTTTTTCGTGGGTTCCGCAAAAAATCCGGTAAATAAAACAACAAACAAAAGAAATTTAATCAAGCTGGTGAACCCACTAATGGGAACCGATTCAAACCATGCCTT
>JBNKOT010000560.1:0-2031 GCA_050294855.1 Draconibacterium sp.
TAATTTGTTTAGTTTTAGCGAGTTATCGTTTGTTTAATTTCGATAACCCTGAATTATAAATAGTTTAGTTTGTTCCTGCCAAATACTGTATCGATTGTAAAAGTAATTTCCGGTAATCGGGTTCTACATACGTTCGTTTGTCGTGCCCCGGTTGCAAATACACGATTTTTGAAGCATTGTATTGGTGCTGCCAGGCAATTACCTCCATACTTTTCGGATGTTTGGTTTTTAACAGAGGAGTTACATCGTCCGAAACGCGCACATTTCCGTACACCTCATCGAAAAAACGCAAATCTCTTAATCCATTTGTTACCGGCGTATAATTCTCTACTTTGCTATAAACCCAAACATCGTGGTCGTAAGTAGACAGTTCGTCTTCCGGAATTCGCGCTCCTTTTTCTACGTATTTCCCTCCTATAATTTCTTCGAATTTCCCCCATTTCTGATACGATACAATCGAGTGGTGCAAAAACAAAAAAGGTTTTCCCGTTTCTGTCAGCTTCAAATATGCAATCTTTTCTTGGTCCGAAATTTCTTGCCACATATCGTAAAAAACCAGTACATCGTAATCTTTTGCCAAATCTTTTGCCAGTTTCTCGTTGGCTTTTGGCTGCTCGAAATGATTGTATTCAACCCCTTCCAAAGCATCGAACATTTCGAAAAACTCCACCTCGTCGAACGAATGACCTCCCGTAACCAACATTACTTTAATAGGTTGTGCTTTGAGTAAAAATGCAGCGATTATAAAAATCAATATCAGTAGAATTCGCTTCATAAGTTTTGCAATAGGTTTTATATGAAACCATTATCCGCTCACTTATTATAGAAATCGATTGCCTCCAAAATCGTATCTCTTTCAAATTTAGCTTTGGTTTCAAAACAATAAAATTAATAATTTCCTTTTCTCTTGAAAGAGCAAAACTTTTAATTTTGTTTTTTTATACGATAAAATGCAACCCTATCAATTTTCACTTATCTTTATCTTATGTTGAAAAACTAGCATGCAGAGAATTGGAAAACATATTCTGAAATGGTTTGGATGGACGCTTATTATACTCATAATTTTGTTTTCGTGCGCCGGACTCATTATTTATTTTAAGGGAGAAAGCTATGTAAATGAGAAGCTTTCGGCTTTAGTTGGGGAGAAATCGAATGGACTTTACGAATTAAGTTTCGATAATATTGAAGTAAAGCTTAAACCGGTTTCCATCTGTGTTACCAACATTTCGTTACAAACCAACAAAGCGGTTTTGAATGAAATTTTAAAAGAAACGCCCAATAAAATATTTTACTCTTTTGAATCGCCTGAATTAAGTTTTACCGCTATTAATGTTTTAAAACTCTATAAAAACAAGCACTTCCATTGTAAGAAACTTTCGATTGTACAACCCGAATTCGAGATTTCGGGAGAAAAAGTTTTACAAAATAATACCGAAAAAAGTCTGGATCCTTTCTTCAAAGAAATTCGTCCTTTGTTTTTGAATCGAATTAAAAAAGTGAGCATCGACCAAATCGATTTTGTGGAAGCCAATTACAAAATCTTTCATTCGTTTAAAGATACCACCGAAATTTCGAATGCGCAGAAAGTTTCGCTTGCAGTAAAAAACTTCAGAACCGATTCGGCACTCATTTTTAGCGACAATCGTTTTTTTGAAAGTGAAGATATTTTAATTCGGATGTATCAGTTCGAAAATAACCTGGGCGACAGCATTCATGTGGTAAGCATCGACACGCTTGATTATTCTTTACGTTCGACCGATATTTTTGCCAATGGATTTCACCTTACCCACAATCACAAAAATAAAAAGAAAAACCTTTACGATGTTAGCGTTCCACGACTTCGGTTAAAAAGTAAAAATCTTTCGAGCTTTTCCTTAAAAGATTCACTGGAAATTGAATTTCTGGAGTTCGAAAATGCTGAAATAAGTTTCTATCAAAAAGAAACGCCGCAAAAATTAAGGGTCGAACAAATCAACCAGTTTAATCTTTACTCGCTTGTCGAAACCCAATTTTCTGAAATAAAAATTGACA
>JBNKOT010000561.1:0-5120 GCA_050294855.1 Draconibacterium sp.
ATAGTCCTTCTATTATTTGTAGAAATTTCTCCCAAAAACAAATTAAACTTGGTTCATGTATTATTCCGAACTCAGGATAATCTCGTAAAATTTATTCAGATTTTGTGTTGGAACAGTGTACAACTACAAATGGATAAGTCCTTTTTTAATGGCGTACTTTACCATATCAGAATTATTTTTCAATTCTAATTTATCAAGAATATGTTGTTTGTGTGTGCCCACTGTTTTTACGCTGATAAACAATTTATCGCCGATTTCGCGTGTTGATTTTCCATCGGCAAAAAGCAAAAATATTTCTTTTTCCCGATCCGATAGTTGGGAATAATTGTCCTCATCAACTTTCGCTGGATCTAAAAACCCATTTATAACCAACTCCGTTATATCCTCACTCAAGTATTTTTTCCCGGTATAAACCGATTTTATTGCGTCGGTTAACTGACGATAAGTACAGTTTTTCAACAAATATCCGTCAGCTCCGGCTTCCAAAATACCTTTTACATATTGTTTATCGGAATGCATCGAAACACCAATAACTTTAATATCAGGCAGTTGCTTTTTTAGCTCTTTTGTCGCTTCAATGCCTGTCATATTTGGCATGGCAATGTCGATCAAAATTACATCGGGTTTAAAATGTTTGGCCTTCTCAATTGCATCTTTTCCGTCTTCTGCCTGAGCTATCACTTCAATATCGGGGGCCGAAAAAAGTAAATTCACTAATCCTTCCCTAAACAATTGGTGGTCATCGGTAATCAATACTTTAATTTTCATAATTTATTTCTTTGCTAAATGGCATGGTTATTATTGCTTCAGTTCCTTTATTAATTTTCGATTTTATTTCAAATGTTCCTTTTATACTATCTACTCGTTCAACAATACTTAACAGTCCAAATCCTCCTTTTGTTGTTGCTTTTTTGTTTGGCTTATTATCGAAACCTACCCCGTTGTCGCGAACAATGATAGAATAATAATCTTCTCCTTTTCGTATTTCCACCTCAATTTTGTTTGCCTTTGCATGCTTAATAACATTTGTTAATAATTCGCTCACTATTCGATAAAGAAATATTTTAAACTCCTTTTGAATTTCCAGTTTTTGATCAACACCAATAAGAATAGTATTAATACGATGTTTTTCTTCAATTTGTTCTAATTTCCATTTAAAGGCAGGCACCAAACCGAGTTCGTATAAAATTGGCGGACTTAAATCGTAGGTTAAACTTCGCGATTCGGAGATAGCCACATCGAGCAAATTTGAAGTTTCGTGAATGGTCTTTCTAATATTTGGAGCACACTCCTCATCAACAATCGACGATAATTTCAAAAAAGCAAGCGATAGGGTTTGCCCTAAACTATCGTGTAAGTTTTCAGCAATTCTACGTCGTTCGCGCTCTTCAACAAGTGTGAGTTCGATGTTTAAACTTCTGAGTTTTTTCTGATAATTTTCGATTTGTTTGATGTTTTCTTTGAGAGCAATTTCAGCTTGTTTGCGCTGAGTAATAATATAACAAACTCCTCTTTTGCCGGCCTTATTTCCATCTTTGTCGAAAATAGTAAAACCGCTGATCGAGAGCCAGATCTTTTTCCCCTCCAAATTCAATTCGACTTCAAAATCGTTAAATCTTGAATTTCCATCGATGACTAAATATTGCTTTTGGCTGAGTTGGAAAATATCGCGATAATGTCTTTTTTCAATAATTTCGAGGTGCGAAATCTTCAAGGTCTTTTCAACCACCGGGCTAACATAAGTAAATATTCCATCCAAATCAACCTCCCAATAAAATTCCATTGTATGTTCCGAGATCTGAAGAAAACGTTCTTCGCTCTGCAAATATTTATTGGTTTGTGTTTTTATCTGTCCTTCTAAATTTCTATTTCGGTTGCGCAATAAATCTTCTACCGATTTTATCCGTAGAGCAACATTAATCTGCGCACGTAATTCGCTCTGTGTAAAAGGTTTAGAGATAAAAGCATCGGCGCCGGCATTTAATCCTTTTGTACGCTGATTCGAATCTTGCCCAAGAGCCGAAATCATTAAAATCGGAATTGGATTTGTTTCTTCATCCTTTTTTAAAATTTCGCAGACTTCGTAACCATTTAATCCGGGCATTAATATGTCGAGCAGAATTAACTCCGGCCGCTTTTCCCGCGCAATTTCAATACCAGCTTCGCCATTAAAAGCTTTTAAAAATTCATATTCAGGAAAATTTAATTTCACCACCTGAAATAGAAGTTCAAGATTTATTTTATTATCGTCTATGGCTAATATTTTCTTCATTCAAGATAAAATTCAGTTTAAAAAAAAGATGATTCCTCCAATTGTAATTCTGAATATCAAAAAGCTGTTTAAAAGTAATAAAAAAACGATACTCAGCCAATTTTAATTGGCCTTCTGTTCAAATTTACTTTCATCAAAAACAACTGTACATCAAGGTAGTAAATTACTGATATTTCGTTTCATTTTTTTCTATTTTTTTTTTCGTTCTAAAAAATTCGCAAAACGCTAAACAACCTTTTCATAAGAATGTTGTTTTTTAGTTCAATTATTGTTTGTTTTGAACTCTTGAATAGCTTGTAGTGGAGTTATTGTTATCTTTGAAATTATTTTTCAGCAGATGGATAAAGTAAAGGGGAAGAAGTTACTTGAAAATATAAACGGACCTGAGGATTTAAAAAAATTATCGCAAAAGGAACTTACTTTGGTTTGCGACGAATTAAGAGACTTTATAATTGATGAAGTATCTACCAATCCCGGACATTTTGGTGCAAGTTTAGGCGTTGTGGAACTGACGGTTGCATTACATTATGTATACAATACTCCTTACGATCAGTTGGTTTGGGATGTTGGTCATCAGGCCTATGGACATAAAATACTCACCGGCCGAAGAGATCGTTTTAAAACCAACAGAAAATACAACGGACTTAGTGGATTTCCAAAACGTAAAGAAAGCGAATTCGATGCTTTTGGCGTTGGACATTCCTCTACTTCGATTTCTGCGGCACTCGGAATGGCTGTGGCTTCGCGAATAAAGGGCGAAAAAAACAGAAAAGTTGTTGCCGTTATTGGCGACGGCGCAATGTCGGGAGGAATGGCTTTCGAAGCATTAAATAATGCAGGCGGAAACAAATCGGATTTGTTGGTGATTTTAAACGATAACAACATGGCTATCGATCCGGCGGTCGGTGTTCTCAATCAATATTTATTAAACATTTCGAAATCGGGGACCTACAACCGATTTAAAAAAGATGTTTGGGAAGGACTTGGAAAACTCGATGGTGTTGGACAAAAAACCCGACGATTCCTGCAAAAAAATCAGCACGCATTAAAAAATATGCTGCTCAAAGAAAATAATCTTTTTGAAGCTTTCGACTTTCGTTATTTTGGCCCGGTTGATGGACACGATGTGGTTTATCTTACCAAAGTACTTAACGATTTAAAAAAGATTCCCGGTCCAAAATTACTGCATGTAATTACGCAAAAAGGCAAAGGTTATAAATTGGCCGAACTCAACCAAACCAAATATCATGCACCCGGTATTTTTGATAAAGACACCGGCGAAATTTACACCTGTGATTGTCCGGTTGACAAGGCACCAAAATTCCAAAGTGTTTTTGGAGAAACATTATTGGAACTGGCCCAACAAAACGAAAAAATTATTGGAATAACACCTGCAATGCCTTCGGGCTGTTCGATGAATCTGATGATCGAAAAAATGCCCGACCGTGCTTTCGATGTGGGCATTGCAGAACAACATGCCGTTACTTTTGCTGCCGGTTTGGCAACGCAGGGAATGGTTCCGTTTTGTAATATCTACTCCACGTTTATGCAGCGTGCTTACGATCAGGTAATTCACGATGTTGCCATTCAGAAACTATCGGTTATTTTTTGCCTCGACCGTGGCGGATTGGTCGGCGAAGACGGGCCAACACACCACGGAGTATTCGACATTGCGTACATGCGAACAATTCCAAACATGATTGTTTCGGCGCCGATGGACGAAATTGAATTACGAAATTTAATGTACACAGCTCAACTGCCCGAAAACGATCAGCCGTTTTCGATCCGTTACCCGCGGGGTTGTGGAATAAAACCGATCTGGAAACAACCCTTCGAAAAAATTAAAATTGGTAAAGGACGAAAATTAGCAGACGGAAAAGACATTGCTTTGTTGAGTATCGGGAAAATGGGAATTTTTGCAAAACGTGCGATAAAAAGTCTGGAAAACAAAAATGTATCTGCAGCACATTACGATTTACGTTTTGTAAAACCTCTCGACACCGAACTGCTTTCCGAGGTTTTTGAAAATTTTGAAACAATTCTTACTGTTGAAGACGGCGCAATTCAAGGCGGCTTTGGAAGTGCAATTCTTGAATTTATGGTAGAGAACAATTATACACCAAAAATTAAGATCCTCGGAATTCCTGACAAATTTATCGAACACGGAAGTCCGGAAGATTTGTACAAAGAATGTGGAATAGACACAAAAGGAATTATACAAGCCGTTTTGGATTTGCTTGGAAAAAAGTAAAAAGTCGAAAGTAACAAGACTCAAGAATCAGGATTTTAAAAACAAATTGAAGTCGAAGTTGGCTTTGCAATACTTTTTCTAATTTTAAGTCGTTTTCACACTATTAAAGATAAAACTACTTTACATTGGATATTTACCTGAAAAGACGTCGCTGGAAAATTTTACTGCTTTTTGTGGCTGTTACAATTGGCGTTGGGTCGTTGGCCTACACCAATTGGTTAACCCGGAAAATGGCGCAGGAAGAACGTAACAAAGTAATTTTATGGGCCGAGGCAACCAAAAATTTAAATAGTGTTACCATTATTCAACGCGACGAAGACGGAAATGTAGTTGGCCCTAACAACAATCAATCACAACAGGCTCTGTCGGGAATGAATGAACTGGAAAACAAGTATCTAACGTTTCTAAGTCTGGTTACGTCAAAAAATACAACCATTCCAATTATCATAACCGAAGCCGACGGAAGAATTCACGACGATGCAAATATCAGCTACAGCAGCGAGCGGCGCGATGCTGTTTTAACAAAGGAATTGCAAAAAATGAAGGATAATATTGAACCCATCCGTATCGATTTACCCGAAGGCAATTACCAACTTG
>JBNKOT010000562.1:0-3887 GCA_050294855.1 Draconibacterium sp.
TCGGATAAAAATTAACCGAGACGAAAAAATCAGTTTTACACCCGGTGCCTCCTTTTTTGTTTTTAAAGAAAAAGAAGAAATTGGCACAGAAACGGCAGGAAAACAAAGTAATCTGAATCATCTCTCCTTAAACGGCTATACAAAACTTGTATATAATTTATTGCTGCAAAAACGAAGTGAAGCTTTTCTTTATTTTGGAGGAATGGCAGGAGTTCACATCGTTGCAAAAACAATTGGCACTGAAAAAATTATCAGTTCCAGTGCAGAATATAACATAGAAGAGGATGTAAAAAATAGTGGAAGAGACTTTTACAATACCATTTATTATGGTGCAGTAATAGGTTTTCAACCCAATGCAAAAGTCACCAATAAATACGTCCCTTCGTTTGAACTTTCGTATTTACCAAATTTTGTGACACGCTTAAATGGAGAGAAAGCAAATGCAGTTCAGTTTTCGATTTTGCTTGGAATAAATAACTAAAGAAAAAGCCACTTGTGGGGCAAGTGGCTCTAATAATTGTGCTGTTATGTATTACCTCGCGAAGTGGTAATTTTAAAAATACTTCTAAGAAAACTGTAACTATTTCTTATGCGAAGATGGGCGAATCGACCACTGTAGAACATGATCAAAATCAGCAATGAATTTGCCGCTGTAATCCTTGGTGTTACAGGATTTAAGAGATATTCAACTTTTGAGAATAAACGCAACAAAAAATGTGATTATTTGAAATAAATTATAAGCATTTGATCGCTAAATATTATTAATTGAAAGTTAGCTCGCAAAAGTATAATTTCCAATAAAAATTCTAATGTTAAGTAAATGTTAGCTGATACTTCTCAAGCAAACAAAGTCAGGTTTAAACCATTTCAATACCAGCCTCTTTACACAATTCAACTGAAAGTTGACTTAACTTGTATTTCTGAATTTTTCCGCTTGCAGTAACCGGAAACTCTTCGACAAAAAAGATGTATTTTGGAATTTTAAAACGTGCAATTTTTCCTCTGCAAAAATCGGTAACTTCTTCTTCTGTAAGTTTTTGTCTTTTTTTCAATTTTATAAATGCACCAACATTCTCGCCGTATTTTTTACTCGGAACAGCAACTACTTCAACAGTTTCAACCTCCGGTAAACGACACAAATAATTTTCAATTTCGCGTGGATAAATATTTTCACCGCCACGCACAATCATATCTTTTATACGTCCGGTAATTTTATAAAAACCTTCTTCCGTTTTTACGGCCAGATCTCCCGAATGCAACCAGCCCTCTTCGTCGAGCGCCTTTTTTGTTGCTTCTTCGTTATTATAATAACCTTTCATCACGTTGTATCCGCGACAACAAATCTCTCCCTGCTCTCCGGTTTCGCATAGTTCTCCGGTTTCCTTGTTTACAATTTTCACTTCCACATTTGGCAATTCAAACCCAACGGTTGTAGATCTTACTTCGGCAGAATTATGTGTTCGGGTTGCCGTCATTCCCGGCGAAGTTTCGGTTAGTCCGTACACAATAATAATGTCTTTTGCGTACATTCTTGTCATCACCTGATTCATGGTTTCGATCGGACAAAGTGCTCCGGCCATGATTCCTGTGCGCAAAGAACTCAGATCGAACATGTCGAACATCGGATGATTTAACTCCGCAATAAACATGGTTGGAACGCCGTAAATAGCGCTACACTTTTCTTTCTGAACCGCCGCAAAAACCATTAATGGGTCGAAATCTTCGGTAAAAACCATGGTGGCACCATGAGAAACAATAGCACAAACCGCAAGTACACAACCAAAAGAATGAAACAATGGAACACAAACCAACAACTTTTCTTTTGCTGAAAATTTCATACACTCACCTACAGAAAAACCATTGTTTAGAATGTTATGATGCGACAACATCACTCCTTTTGGAAAACCTGTGGTTCCCGAAGTGTATTGCATGTTGGTAACATCGTGGCAATTTACTGCCTCTTTTACACCCTCCAACTCAAGGTCGTCGATGTGGCTGCCCAACAAAATCAACTCCGTGGTATTGTACATGCCCCGATGCTTTTTCGGACCGATAAATGCAACATTTTTTAATTCGGGGAAATTTTTGCTGAGCAAAGAACCGCGTGCCTGAGTTTTTAATTCAGGAACCAGTTCATTAATCATTTCAACATAATCGCTGTCGCGATATCCGTCGATTAAAAAGAGTGTACTGATATCGGAGTTTTTAAGCAGATATTCGAGTTCCGATAATTTATAGCTCGTATTTATGGTAACCAAAACTGCACCTATTTTGGCCGTTGCAAACATTATTGTTGTCCAGTCGGGAACATTGCTGGCCCAAATGCCAATTTTATCGCCCGGTTGAATGCCAATGTACAATAAACCTTTAGCCAGCTGATTTACCCGCTCGTTAAACTGTGCATAGGTAAATCTTAAATTCCGGTCGGGATAAACAATAAATTCTGAATCGGGTGTTTCAAATGCCCATTTTTCGAGCATTTGTCCTAAAGTATAATCGAGTAGTTGCATTGATTTTGGTTTATTTCTTTGTGAGCTGAAAACAGTTTTTAAACAGGCGTATAAATAACCGCCAAAATTTTTGCACTTTGTTCTCCATCGGCATGAATGTTATGCGAAATCACAGAGTCGAGATAAATACTATCTCCCTTTTGTAAGTGAAAAATATCTTTCCCATAATTTATTTCCACCTTTCCTTCTAATACAAAAATAAATTCTTCGCCCTCGTGCGACGATAATTTATAATCTGATATTTTCTGCGGTTCGATTTCAACCATAAAAGGTTCCATGTGCCGACCTGCTTTTTCGGGTGCCAGCGAAAAGAAATTCAAATGTTCTCTGTTTTTATCGCTTTTGGTCGAGAAGCTCATACTTTTCTTTTCTTCGCCGGCTTTTACAAGCACCGGTCCAATCTGTTCCTGATCGTCTAAAAAAGTGCCCAAACGAACACCCAGCGCTCTCGATATTTTTATTAAATGCCCCAGCGATGGGACGTTTCCTTTTGATTCGATGTTTTCGAGCTGCCCGATATCGATATTTGCATTTAATGCCAATTCTTCGGCAGAAATTTGCCGGTACTCGCGATACTCTTTAATCTTCTTTCCTATTTTATTACTCTTCATGAAAAACCATTTTTCTACAAATGTATATTGTTGAAACCATTCTCAAAAAGTAAAACCATTAAAAAACAAAAAAGGTGCTTATTAGCACCTTTTTATATATTCTAAATTATTATTTTTTAGATTAAATCCACCGAACATATTTGAAATCCTGTCGGTGAGGAAGATTTTCGTTTTTAGGGAAAATTCGGAACCCGTAGTTAAACGAACCGGGATGAACAGGTCGGATTGAGCTGTTGTAATGATTAACTGTTCCCTCCAGTTCTCCTGCTTTAAATTCAATCACATCCACAATTCGTATTGGTGCATCAACGCCGTTTTCGGTAACCACCAATTCCACACCAATTTCCTGAGATGAAAGGCCATTCAGGTCGATCGAAACACGCACCGGATACTCTTCACCCATCATCATTTTATTGGTAATACCATCTGTAATTTCAACATTAATTACTTTGATACCGTCCCATTTGGTGGTTATTTGATTTTTCCAGGCAGCCATTTCTTTGGCCAGTTTGAAATCATCCTGAACCACTCGTTTTGCTCTTTCGAACTGTGGGTGATAGTACCGATCTTTATAATCGCGGATCATTCTTGCCGTTGTAAAATTCGGTGCTACGTGGGCAAGTGTATTTTTAATAAATCCAACCCATTTTGCAGGAATGTCATTTGTTCTGTTATAAAAAGCCTTAACTATTTGGGTCTCAATTAAATTGTAGATTGTGTCGGCATCCAGTTCGTCCTGGAATTCCTGAACATCGTAGGCACGTTC
>JBNKOT010000563.1:0-6427 GCA_050294855.1 Draconibacterium sp.
GGATTTCACCTCTGACTTAATTGCCCGCCTACGGACCCTTTAAACCCAATGATTCCGGATAACGCTTGGACCCTCCGTATTACCGCGGCTGCTGGCACGGAGTTAGCCGGTCCTTATTCATATGCTACCGTCAACTATCTACACGTAGATAGATTTCTTGGCATACAAAAGCAGTTTACAACCCATAGGGCCGTCATCCTGCACGCGGGATGGCTGGTTCAGACTCTCGTCCATTGACCAATATTCCTCACTGCTGCCTCCCGTAGGAGTCTGGTCCGTGTCTCAGTACCAGTGTGGGGGATAATCCTCTCAGAACCCCTAATGATCGTCGGCTTGGTGAGCTGTTACCTCACCAACTACCTAATCATACGCATGCCCATCTTATACCACCGAAGTTTTAACTATTAAACTAGGCAGCTTTATAGTACTATGGAGTATTAATCCACGTTTCCATGGGCTATTCTCCTGTATAAGGTAGGTTGCATACGCGTTACGCACCCGTGCGCCGGTCGCCACCAGAACCGAAGTCCCGTGCTGCCCCTCGACTTGCATGTGTTAAGCCTCCCGCTAGCGTTCATCCTGAGCCAGGATCAAACTCTCCGTTGTATATATAAAAAGTTTAAATCTCTTTCGCTCCAGACGCAATTCTCTCAGAAATTAACAAAGTTGGTTAACCTTGCTTTTTTTATTTTGTTTTTCTTAATATTCTTGTGCTTCAAAATGTCAAAGAACTTCTCATAAAAAATCAGCACCCCTGGTAATCCTTAAATGCTGACCTATGATCTCTTTTATTTTATTACAACCTCTTCTCTTCTTATCTCTCTCCGGCTGTAACCGCTTCCCCTCTTTCGGGGCGGCAAAGGTAATAACTCTTTTTATTCTGCCAAAACTTTTTCCAAAAATATTAAAGTTTTTTTCTTTCATCCTGGCAGACGTTTTGCGCCTCTCAACACTCAACTATTAACCTTACTTATTACCTCTTCAATCTTTCGAATGAACTTCGCTATAAAAGCGGCTGCAAAAGTAATGGTCTTTTTTAATCTTCCAAAATATTTTTGAAGTTTTTTTGAAATTAATTTCTTCAACCTAAATCAACTCTATAAAATCCCCTAAAATATCCCCTAATTCCAAGTTATTACTACATCCTATACAATGAACCTTGCTCCGTAAAGCGGCTGCAAAAGTAATCAAGGTTTTATTCGAAACAAGTGTTTTCCTGAATATTTTTTGACGAAAACGATAACATGTTATTCAACACCTTGTATTTCAACTGTATTAACACAAAATAAAAAATTAATCGAATGTTACCAGTACTTTAAATTGGGCGAAACTAATGCTTTCTCTCTACCATTAAATTTGCTTTTCCCCAAAGAGCATCTCCTGATTACCGGTTTTAAAATCAGCCGTTATATAGAGCCTTTTAGCTTTTACATTGTGTGCTCGTACTTCGAGGCTGAGGTTACAATAATTATTAGCAGCTGCATCATCCTCGATTTTCTTTAATAAAACGCACCGATCCCCTGATTTCTTCTTTCAGGATGTACTATAAAATCGTGTATATTAATAATGAACCAGGCTTGCCATGTCGAATAATTAAGGTTACAGTTGGCCTACCCAACAAATACATCGTTCTGTTTGACCAAAAATCCCAGTTAGGCCGGATGCAATTTCAACCCATTAATAATTTTTGGAGCTATTGTGGCAGCCATCGATTTGCCGTTTCCCATTTCATCTTTCATGTATTCGTTTAATAACAAGAGTAGCGCATCGCAATGTTCCATATTTTTAAATTAACTTTTTCAATTGCTTTCTTATTTTTAAGCTGTTGTTTTACTCCTCAAAAATTGTTTTCTGGCAGTAAATGATATAAATGCATTTCAAATAAGGACAAATGAATACCCATTCTATATATAATTATATATAAAAGTTGTAAATTCGCCCTCCAATCAAAACGATATATTGTGACGAAGAATCTGGTAATAATACCAACGTATAACGAAAAGGAGAATGTGGAAAAGATGATCCGCAAAGTATTTTCTCTTGCCACACCATTTCACTTATTAATAATAGAGGATAATTCTCCGGATGGAACTGCTGAAATTGTAAAGGAAATGCAAAAAGAATTTCCGGAGCAACTTCACATTCACGAAAGAAAAGGAAAGTTGGGTTTAGGTACTGCCTACATTGCAGGATTTAAATGGGCGCTCGAACGCGACTATGAATACATTTTTGAAATGGATTGCGACTTCTCGCATAATCCCGACGATCTTGAGAAATTACACACCGCAGCTTTAAACGGTGCAGACGTTGCCATCGGATCGCGTTACATAACCGGAATCAATGTGGTAAACTGGCCACTGGGAAGAGTATTGATGTCGTATTTTGCATCGATGTATGTTCGGATTATTACAGGAATGAAAATTATGGACACCACTGCCGGTTTTAAATGTTACCGCAGAAAAGTGTTGGAAACCATCGATTTTGAAAAAATTAAACTGGTGGGATACGGTTTTCAGGTTGAAATGAAATTTACGGCTTACAAATTTGGATTCAATGTTCAGGAAGTGTCGATTGTATTTACCGACCGCCAGGAAGGAACCTCGAAAATGAGTGGTGGTATTTTTAATGAAGCACTTTGGGGTGTATTAAAAATGAAAATGAGAAGCTGGTTCAGAAAGTATGAGATGCCGAAATAAATATAAAGTCTCAGTTTAGAGAGCAAAAGAAATAATATTAAAAAATATAGGGGCTGCAATTTGCAGCCTTTTTTATTTATTCTGAACATTTCCAAGTCACAATTGCTTAACTTTGTGTAAAATGCAAATCATGAAGACACTGATTAAAAACGCTACAATTATAAACGAAGGATTAAAACAGTATGGAAGTGTTTTAATTGAAGGTGAAAAGATAGAAAGAATATTTAACGAAGCACTCCCGTCTAATTTCGATTTAGCGGGAATTGAAGTGATTGATGCTTCCGGTTTGTATTTAATCCCGGGGGTAATTGACGATCAGGTACATTTTCGCGAACCGGGATTGACCCACAAAGGAGAGATAGAAACCGAAAGTCGCGCAGCTGTAGCAGGCGGAGTTACTACTTATATGGAAATGCCCAATACCAATCCGCAAGCTACTACTCAGGAAGAACTACAAAAAAAATACGATCGAGCAGCAAAAGTTTCGGCAGCCAATTATTCTTTTTATATGGGCGCCACCAACGATAATTTGGATGAAGTTTTAAAAACCGATCCAACTCAGGTTTGTGGAATTAAAGTTTTTATGGGTTCTTCTACTGGTAATATGTTGGTTGACGATGATAAAACGCTTTCTGAGATTTTTAAAAATGCACCAACTTTAGTTGCCACACATTGCGAAGATGAAAAAACAATTCAGAAAAATACTGAAATAGCTCGTGCCCGTTATGGCGAAAGTGTTCCGATTTCACGTCATGCTCACATTCGCGACGACGAAGCGTGCTACAAATCTTCTTCGAAAGCAGTGGAACTGGCTTCGAAATTTGATACACGATTGCACATTTTACACTTATCGTCAGCAAAAGAAATGGGACTTTTTTCTGCCGGACCAGTGACCAATAAAAAAATTACGGCTGAAGCTTGTGTTCATCATCTATGGTTCGACGAGCGCGACTATATTGATTATGGAACAAGAATAAAGTGGAACCCTTCGATTAAATCGGAGAAAGACAAACTTGCACTTTGGGAAGCTTTACTTGCCGACAAACTGGATGTAATCGCAACCGACCATGCTCCACACACCCTTCAGGAAAAAAACAATAGTTATTTTAAAGCCCCTTCGGGCGGCCCGCTCGTCCAACATTCGCTGGTTGCCATGCTCGAAATGAGCAAAAAAGGCTTTATCACTGTTGAAAAGATGGTCCAGAAAATGTGCCATGCCCCGGCCGATTTATTCAGAATTAATAAACGAGGGTACATTCGCGAAGGTTATTTTGCCGATCTTGTCCTGGTAAATCCTAACAAAAACTGGATAGTTTCAAAAGAAAACATTTTATACAAATGTGCCTGGTCGCCTTTTGAAGGAACTGAATTTTCGCATCAGGTGATTACCACATTTGTTAACGGAGCCAAAATTTTTAATAACGGAAATATAAATTCAGAAATAAAAAGTTCAAGGTTAACATTTGGTCTCTAATAATTTTTTTTGTTGTTTACCCCATTGATTCTCAGTATTCAATTTCTTAACTTGTTTAATTATTGCTCTCTTTAGGTTGATACCACTAAATACTTTACAACTTAAAGAATTTCATAAAAATAAAGAATCATATAAAACCTTCACAATGAAAAAATCAAATTTTCTTATTGTTTTGTTGGTGTTACTAACATTAGCAGGACTGCCACAAGTTCCTGATGCATTTAATTACCAGGCAATTGTACGGAATTCTTCAGGAGATGTTGTAAGCAATCAAACGGTTTCGTTTCGAATTAGTATTTTGAAAAACAGCACTTCGGGCACGGTTGTTTTTTCTGAAACACAAAATACACAGACCAATAATTTTGGTTTGGTAAACCTGAAAATTGGAAAAGGAACAAGAGTGAGCGGCAATTTTGATCCCGCTAACTGGGGTTCCAATTCTCATTTTATAAAAATTGAATTCGACGCTAATGGAGGATCTTCATACTCCTTGTTGGGAAACTCGGAACTATTATCAGTTCCGTACGCTTTTCATGCACAAACAGTTGAAGACGACCAGGTGGATGATGCAGATGCAGATGCAACATATGAAATCCAAGAACTTCAATTAAGCGGAACACAACTTACTCTTTCTAAAGGTGGCGGGACAGTTACATTACCTTCTAGTGGAGGAGGTGGAGACAATTGGGGAACACAAACAATAACCAGCGATGCCACACTTTCGGATGAAGGAACAACTGCAAATCCACTTAAAGTTGCCAACAATGCCATTCAACCAAACTGGGCAAAAATATTCTAGTAGATTTGGGTTGTGGTTTTACAAATAAAGGACATTGTTTCGATTTGTTTAATCTCCTTCATTAATAAACACTATTGGGAATTCTAAAAACTGCCAATTCTCTACTACCCTCCCCAGTTCTCGCGATCCAAACTTCGGTAATGAATGGCTTCCGACAAATGGTGCGACTGTACCTTTTCTTCATCTTCCAGATCGGCAACAGTTCGGGCAACTTTTAAAATCCGGTCGTAGGCACGTGCCGAAAGCCCTAAACGATCCATTGCATTTTTTATTAACTCGTTACTTTCTTCGTCTAAAACTACATGTTCACGTATTAATGTAGAAGTCATTTGTGCATTGGCATAAACTCCGATGTTTTCGGCAAATCTTACTTCCTGAATTTTACGTGCTGTTAAAACACGTTTCCTAACCGCCTCACTACTTTCCGATGCATTCATTTCTACCAGTTTTTTAAATGGTACCGGAACCACTTCCAAGTGAATATCGATGCGATCGAGCAAAGGACCCGAAATTTTATTGAGGTATTTCTGTACCACTCCCGGACCGCAAACACAATCCTTTGTGGGGTGGTTATAATACCCACACGGACATGGATTCATCGATGCCACCAACATAAAACTGGCAGGATATTCGACAGAAAATTTTGCCCTTGAAATGGTAATATTCCGATCTTCGAGTGGTTGCCGCATCACTTCAAGCACAGTTCTTTTAAACTCCGGCAATTCATCTAAAAACAAAACGCCATTGTGCGCCAAAGAAATTTCTCCCGGTTGTGGGTAATTTCCACCACCGACAAGAGCGACATCAGAAATGGTGTGGTGTGGACTTCGGAACGGACGTTGTGTCATTAATGAAGTTTCCTTTTTTATATTGCCCGAAACCGAATGTATTTTTGTGGTTTCCAACGCTTCCTTTAAGGTAAAAGGCGGCAAAACACCCGGAATTCGTTTTGCCAGCATTGTTTTCCCCGAACCTGGCGGACCAACCAAAATTATATTGTGCGAACCGGCGGCCGCAATTTCCAGCGCTCGTTTTACATTTTCCTGTCCTTTTACATCAGCAAAGTCCAATGGATTATTATTAACCCTTTCAGCAAATTCGGCACGGGTATCGATTATGGTTTGTTCCAGGTTATCTTCGCCGTTTAAAAAATCGATTACTTCGGTAATATTTTCGGCACCATACACTTTTAATTTATCGACAACTGCGGCTTCCCGCACATTTTGTTTGGGCAGAATAAATCCTTCGAATTCTTCTTTTCGGGCATTTATTGCAATCGGCAAAACTCCTTTTATGGGTTGTAAAGTTCCATCCAACGACAATTCACCCATTAAAACATATTTCGAAAGTTTATCGGAATTGATTTGTTTCGAAGCCGCTAAAACGGCGGCTGCCAAAGGCAAATCGTACGCCGAACCTTCTTTTCGAATATCGGCCGGTGCCATGTTTATAATGATT
>JBNKOT010000564.1:0-3108 GCA_050294855.1 Draconibacterium sp.
TTTTTGTTTTTGTTTTTCGAAAGCACGAAAATAGAAGTTTGTAAAGATAAAAAGTCTATTTTTTTGTTAAAATTTATTAAGTACACTTCGTAAAAAATAAAGTCGTTACCCGATATTTTACGGGTAACGACTCAAATCTAATTATGAAATTTTGATTTCACGCTCAGGTTGAGGTTTTACTTCCTCTCTTTTCGGTAAAATAACGTTTAAAATACCATTCTTGTAATTTGCTTCAATTTTTTCAGCGTCAACTGTATTGCCAGGTATTGCAAACGAACGTTGAAACGATTGGTAGCTAAACTCCTTTCGGGTGTACTTATCGTCGTTTTGTTCTTTTTTGATTTCTTTTTCCGAAGAAATAGAAAGTGTGTTGTTCTGCAAAGAAATTTTAAAATCTTCTTTTTTCATTCCCGGAGCTGCCATTTCGATAATAAAATCGTCGGGTGTTTCGCGCACATTTACTGCGGGCAATGAGGTGTTGGTGCTCGAAAAATTTGAATGATCCCAATCCATCAGTTCATTGTTAAAAAAACGATCGGAAACTGATGGAAAATAACTTTCGTGTCTTCTTGCCAGTTTCATCTTTTTTTCCTCCTATAATTAAATTTTAAACAATAAAATGAACTTAAATTTATCACTCCTATAAAATCAAACAAAATGCCAAAGCTTAAAAGACTGTCAGAAGTTTTGACTTAAATGTCTGGATGTCAGTATTGCTTTGTGTGGTTTCTGAAAAATTATTGAATTTCAGAAAATTAGATTGCTGTCAGAATTTCAGCAAAAACAGATATTTGCTGTCAAAAAAAATTATATTTTAAAATCCTTGATTTGATCGCCCTTTTAAACCGTTATAGGAATGAAAAAAATGATGAAATGAATTTATGCGATCTTAAAAGTACATTTGAATATTTTGTACTTTTATTTCCGTAAAAATAAAATTCGCTTGTTTGTTAATGTACCACTAAAATATAAAATGCTATCTTATGGGAAACAGAAATGATATTCGACAGCCGAAATGCAAAGGGTGCTTTGCCGACAACTTTTTGATAGACTGATGATTGCTGTTGCATCAAATTACTTGTACAAAACAGATAAGCGATTTATACAATTTTAAATAAGAATTTGCTTCGAAGTTCCTGAAAATACATAAAAAAAATACCTGAAATGAATCAAATAAAAATAGTACTTTTTGTTGCTCTGTGTTCGCTTGCACAAGTAATACTTGCAGAGGTTAGATTGCCAAAACTGATAAGTGACGGTGCGGTTTTACAAAGCGATATGGAGTTAAATATCTGGGGTTGGGCTTCTCCAGGCGAGCAGGTTGAAGTAGTTTTCAAAAACGAAAAATATACTGCAAAAACCGACATGAAAGGGAACTGGAACGTGATGTTGTCTGCACAACAAGTGGGCGGCCCCTTCGAAATGACCATTGAAGGAAGTAATAAAATCGTACTTCAAAACATCATGATTGGCGAGGTTTGGCTTTGCTCGGGGCAATCGAATATGGAACTGACCATGCAACGGGTTAAAGATAAATATCCGGAGGAAATCATTCATTCCAAAAATGCGAAGATCAGACAATTTCTTGTTCCCGATCAGTATGATTTTAATACTCCGGCGGTAGATTTTGAAGGTGGAAGTTGGATGGAAGCAAATCAGGAAAACATCGAAAACTTTTCGGCCGTTGCTTACTTTTTCGCAAAAGAATTGGTTGAAAAATACGGAGTTGCTGTAGGTTTGATTAACGCGGCGCTTGGTGGCTCGCCTGTTGAAGCCTGGATTAGTGAAAATGCGCTCAAAGAATTTCCGGTTCACTACAACGAACTGCAAAAGTTCAAAGATCAAAAACTCATTCAGAAGATCGAAAAAAGTGATCAGCACCGACAAAAAGCCTGGTATGAAGAATTGAATAAAAAAGATCTTGGTTTAAAAAATGGAGCTGAATGGTTTCTCGAAGAAACCGACGACAGCAACTGGAACGAAATTCAAATGCCCGATTTTTGGAGTAATTCCGAATTGGGTAGAATAAATGGAGTGGTTTGGTTCAGAAAGAAAATTATGGTGCCAGAACAAATGGCCGGGAAGGATGCAAAACTTTGGCTGGGGCGACAGGTAGATCAGGATCATGTTTATGTGAATGGAAAATTTGTTGGAACTACCGGATATCAGTATCCACCACGAAAATATGGAGTTGAAAAGAATCTCTTAAAAGTAGGAGAAAACACAATTGTTGTGCGATTGATAAATGAACAGGGCAGTGGTGGATTTATCAAAGATAAACCCTATTTTCTGGCAGTTGGAAACGATACCATCGATTTAAAAGGCACTTGGAAATATCGTTTGGGAGCTGAAATGGATCCACTGCAGGGGCCAACTTTTGTGCGATGGAAACCGGGTGGTTTGTACAATAAAATGATCTCCCCATTGTTGAATTACAAAATAAAAGGTGTAATCTGGTACCAGGGTGAATCGAATACTTCGGATGCCGGTTTATACGAGAAAACATTTCCGGCTTTGATCAACGATTGGAGAAAAAAATGGCAGCTGGGCGATATTCCGTTTGTGTATGTTCAGTTGGCTAATTTTATGGAAGAAACGAATGAACCAACTGAAAGCGATTGGGCATCATTACGACAGGCGCAACTGAATACGCTTGCGTTACCAAATACAGGAATGGTGGTGGCCATCGATCTTGGAGAATGGAACGACATTCATCCGCTCAACAAAAAAGATGTTGGGAAAAGACTGGCACTTCAGGCCGAAAAACTGGCTTACCACGAAACCCAAATTGTTGCTTCGGGACCGCTACCGGAAAAATCTGAGTTTTCAGAAAATAAGGTTGAAATTAGTTTTAAATCTACCGGAGGTGAATTAATGGCTAAAAACGGCAAAACTTTATATTATTTTGAGTTATCGGCTGATGGAAAAACTTTTGTGAAGGCCAACGCTGAAATCGAAGGCGATAAAGTTGTGGTTTCAAATCCTGCGATTAAAAATCCAAAAGTGGTCAGATATGCATGGTCAGACAATCCGAAGAAAGCGAATTTATTTTCAATCAACGGTTTACCGGCTTCGCCTTTTCAACTCAAGAAATAAAGGGATATCTTC
>JBNKOT010000565.1:0-7993 GCA_050294855.1 Draconibacterium sp.
TTTTGATGTAAAGTGTATTTTCAATTTCCTTATTTTGAACCGCATTAAAAACAATGGTTTTAACCGAATTGTCGAAAAGGTTCAGATTTTTGGGCAAACGCAGTTGCTGGTCGAGAACCACGCGAACCGGATTTCTTCCCGGGCAGCGACGCACCGTTAACGACGGGTTATCTTTTAATGCGGTATTTGTACCAATTAAAATGGCATCTTCAGCTGCCCGAATTTCGTGTACCCGCAAAAGTGCTTTTTCTCCGGTAATCCAGGTGGGTTCGCCAAAATCAATCTCTTTTCTTTCGATGTCGATAAAACCGTCGAGTGTTTCGGCCCATTTTAAAAAAATATATGGTCTTTTCTTTTCGTGAAACGTAAAAAAACGTTTGTTGAGTTCGCGGCATTCTTTTTCCAAAACACCGAGTGAAACTTCAATTCCTGCTTTTTTGAGTTTTTCGATTCCTTTTCCGGCAACTTTTGCAAAAGGATCGATGGTTCCGATGACTACTTTTTTTAATTGTTTAGAAACAATTAAATCAGAACATGGCGGTGTTAATCCATGATGTGCACAGGGTTCGAGCGTTACATAAATTGTGCTTTGCTTTAATAACCCGGGATTCGAAACCGCGTTTATTGCATTTACTTCGGCATGCGCTTCGCCGTATTTTTCGTGATAACCTTCGCCAATAATCTCGTTATTGTAAACGATTACAGCACCAACCATCGGATTTGGAGCAACATTTCCGGCGCCGAGCCGGGCGAGTTCCAAACAACGATTCATGTATTTTTTGTCAGTGTTCATCTTTTTAATGGAAACATAGAATGTCTGAATCCGCAAATTCTTCGATTCTAAATATCTAACAATCTATTTTAACTTTGTGGCATAAAATTAAACAATGCAAACGACTATTCAATATATAAAAAAAGAGTTAAACGAATATTATCCCGGCTCAGAAGTTCAGGGTTTTATTCGAATTTTATTTGAATCGGTTTGCGGCTGGAATTACACCCAGCAGGTTTTAAATAGAAATGAAAGGATTTCTGTCTCTCAGTTTCATCAAATCGAAAATGCTGTTTTGCGTTTAAAAAAGTACGAACCCATTCAGTACATCAGTGGTGAAACCCAATTTATGGGTTTGAATTTAAAAGTAAATTCAGCAGTATTAATTCCGCGCCCCGAAACCGAAGAACTGGTCGACTGGATTCTTCGAAACAATAAAAAAGAAAAGCTTCGGATTTTAGACATTGGAACCGGAAGTGGATGTATTTCACTGGCGCTGAAAAATTCGTTGAAATCAAGCGAGCTTTTTGCTGTCGATATTTCTGAAGGTGCATTACAAGTTGCAAAACAAAATGCAGATTTAAATAATTTAGATCTTAATTTTTTTCAGGTTGATATTCTAAAATGGGAAAACTACAACTGGGATTCTTTTGATATTATTGTTAGTAATCCACCGTATGTTCGAGAGTTGGAAAAAAAAGAAATGCATCAGAACGTATTAGTTTACGAACCCGAAAATGCACTTTTTGTTAGTAACGAAGATCCTTTGTTGTTTTACCGTCGCTTAGCCGAATTTGCGCTGGAATATTTGGTGATTGGCGGTCAGTTGTATTTCGAAATAAACGAAAATCTTGGAGCTGAAATGTGCAATTTGCTCGAACACAAAGGTTTTGTAGATATTGAAATAAAAAAAGATATTCACGACAAAAACAGAATGTTGTTTTGTCGTAAGAAAAATGCGTAATCCATCCAATTGAAAAGCACTTTTCAAACACTTTTTTCTATCTTGCTCATTCAAGCAGAAAAGCGATAAAGTGAAAAAAGCCCTTTTGAAAATATTTCTTCTGATCAATTTTATGGCAGTAATAATGCTGTTTATTTCGTATTTATCGGTCTATATTTCGCCCGACGAATTTTGGATTCCATCGCTTTTCGGAATGGCTTACCCTTTTTTGATGTTGTTTAATCTTCTTTTTATTTTGTTTTGGTTGATGATTAAACCAAAATATTTGTTCCTTTCACTCATTGCAATTGTTATTGGCTGGGGATTTGTTTCGCGCTATGTTCGATTCTCGGGTACTCAAACCGAAAATGCCGATTTAAAAGTGCTCTCCTTTAATGTAAAATATTTTATTGGCGACGGCGAAGAAACACAAAAGAAAAATGCCGATAAAATTATAGCGTTTTTAGAAGCACAAAACGCCGATATTATTTGCCTGCAGGAAGCGCGTTTACGAAAAAACGACATTTTTAATTTACCGGCTACCATTCAAAAAATGAAATCGATCAATCATTATCAATACGCGCGTACTAGTACTACTTACGGTTCGGTAACCATGACCCGCTACCCGATTGTAAACATGGGCGAAATCAGATTTGAAGAATCGAGAAACATGAGCATTTTTACCGATGTGGTGATGAATGAGGATACCGTTCGGATTTTTAATGTGCATTTGCAATCGTACCAGATCGATCCGAAGAAATATTCGATTATAGAATCGCCGGGCGAAGACCAGGAAAAAGACCTGCAGGAAGTGCGCGAAATGGGTGGTAAATTTAAAAGGGCTTTTCAATTGCGGGCAAAACAAGTGCGCGAAATCAGAAAATACATGGACGAATCGCCATACGAAATTCTGGTTTGTGGCGATTTTAACGACACTCCGGTTTCGTATGCATATCAGCAAATGAGAGGCAATTTAACCGATGCTTTTGTGAATTCAGGAAAAGGAGTGGGGAGAACTTATGTTGGAAAATTACCTTCGTTTCGGATCGATAATATTTTCCACAGCCGAATTTTTGAGTCGTATAATTTTAAAACTTACGATTTTCGCATCTCCGATCATTTGCCGGTTTCCTGCGAGTTGGTCAGAAAATAGATTTTATTCGGATAAAATTTTAAGCGCGGCTTTTTTATCTTTCTGAAGCTGTTTTATCAGCATTTCAACACCATCGAACTTTTGTTCGTTTCGGATTTTGTCGACAAAAATCAGCATGATTTCTTTGCCATAAATGTCTTCAGCAAAATCAAAAATATGAACTTCAATACTTCGGTTGTCGGCATTTTTATTAAAAGTCGGGCGGGTGCCAATGTTTAGCATTCCGATTAATTGATTGCCGTTTACCACAACTTTTACTGCATAAACTCCGTAACCCGGAATTATTTTGTGCTTGTCGGACGACTCGATGTTTGCCGTTGGAAAACCAAGTTTACGCCCAAGTTGTTTCCCCGAAACCACTGTTCCGTTTAAGGTAAATTTATAACCCAGGTAATGGTTTGCTTTTATCATTGCGCCCGCTTGCAAAGCTTCCCTGATTTTTGTTGAACTTACATTTTCTTCGTTAACCGAAAGAGCATCCAGCTTTTCGAGTTGAAAACGAAATTTCTTTGCACAATTTTTTAGGTATTCAAATCCACCTTCACGGTTTTTCCCAAACCGGTGATCGTAACCAACTACCAAACAATGCGTGTGCATTTTATCCACCAGAATCTGTTCTACAAATTCCGAGTAACTTAATTCAGAAAATTCTTTGTCGAAAGGATAAACAACCAAATGATCGATACCGTATTTTTCAAAAAGACTTTGTTTTTCTTCGAGAGTGGTGAGTAACCGCAGATTTGATTCTTTTTTTGATGTTACAAGTCTTGGGTGCGGGTAAAAGGTGAAAATGACGGTTTCGCCATTGTGTTTTTTTGCAAATTCCTTTAAACGCGAAATTACGCGCTGATGTCCAAGATGAACACCGTCGAAAGTGCCAATGGTAACCACCGGATTGGTCGCGCTAAATTTTTCTAAATCGGTATGTACTTTCACTTTTTGAGTAGAATCTGAACGAACTTAAATCTTTTCGTTGAATTAAAATGCAAAAAAAGTAAAAATTATGGATACAATAGAATTACTTAAAATATGTTATTTTCTGGAATACTGTTTTTGATGTAGCGGAAATTGTTAATTTTACGCGCTTTAATCGAATAAAAATGACATTGAATCGAATCGTACTAATTCTGATAGCCGTTGTGGTTGTTTTTAGCAGTTGCCAAAAAAGTAATCAGTTTACCATTAGCGGAAAAGTAACACACGCCGAAAATCAAACCATTTATCTGGAGAAATTAAACGTGTCGTCGAGAGTTCCGGTTGGCGAAATGAAAATTGAAAAAGACGGAAAGTTTAAGTTTAAAGGAGAATCAGGAATTCCGTCGTATTATATTTTAAAATTCTCGGATGCCAAATTTATTACCTTGCTTGTCGATTCGTTGGAGGATATAACCGTGGAAGCCGATTTTGCAAATTTCGGAAAAGAGTACCATGTTGAAGGATCGTTGGGATCGATACAAATTCAGGAATTAACCAATCATTTAAACAAAACGCAACATAAACTCGATTCGATAATTGCCTTGAATAACCTTTACAAAGGGAGTCCCGATTACGAAAGTTTAAAACAACAATGGGAAGAGAATTATGCCAAAATAGTGGAAGAACAATTTCAGTTTTCTTCCAGTTTTGTAACAAAGAATCCGTTTTCGATGGCGAGCATTTTTGCATTGTATCAAAAATACAAAGACCAGAATTACGTGGTGAACGACTTGCAAACCATGCGGGTTGCCGCATCGGCGTTACAATCCATTTACCCAAATTCGGATCATGTCAAGGCTTTGTACCAAAATACGCTTCAGATTCTTAAAAACCAGCGCGCTGCCAATGTAAAAAAATACATTCAGGAACAAGGCGATAACAGTCCCGATATTGTTTTACCAAATCAGGATGGTGAAGAAATTGCACTTTCATCTTTGCGCGGAAAAGTGGTGCTCGTACAGTTTTGGGCTGCCGAAGATCGTGGTTCGCGAATTGTAAATCCGGTTTTGGTTGAAGCGTATAAAAAATACAAAAGAAAAGGATTTGAAATTTATCAGGTGAGTGTGGATAAAAATCGGATTGAATGGGTGGATGCCATTGATACTGACAAATTAACCTGGATAAATGTAGGAGACATGAATGGAAGTATTCATGCAACCAACGTTTATAATGTTCAGCAGATTCCATATAATTATCTGTTAAATGCCGAAGGAGCAATAATTGCCAAAAATCTGGTAGGGCCTGAATTGGATAAAGCCTTGTCCCGCGCATTGAACTAACGAATAATCAAAAACCGTAATACCGATCTTTTGCAGAAAAAAGGGAAAATATATTTTGTTTCCGATGTTCATCTTGGAGCACCGGCACTCAAAAATAACCGCGAGCGCGAGCTGCTTTTTGCAAAGTGGCTCGACGAAATAAAAAAAGATGCAATTGCACTGTACTTAGTTGGCGACATTTTTGATTTCTGGTACGAATATAAAAAAGTGGTGCCGCGTGGTTTTTCCCGAATTCTTGGGCGGATTGCCGACTTGGCAGATTCAGGTGTCGATGTTCATTTTTTTACCGGGAATCACGATTTATGGGCCTTCGATTATTGGAACGAAGAGTTGGGCGCAACCATTCATAAACACGAATTCAGAATTGAAATTTACGGCAAAAAGTTTTTTCTGGCACACGGCGACGGTTTAGACGCAGCGGATAAAGGATATATTTTTCTCAAAAAAATATTTACCAGTAAATCCATGCAATGGTTGTTTTCTCGTTTGCATCCGAATTTTGCTTTTACCCTAGCACACAAATGGTCGAAATCGAGCAGGTTGGCTAAAATTAATATTTACGACGAGTTTGATGTAAATCAGGATGGAATATATAAATTTGCATCCGATTTTTTGGAAAAGGAATATGCCGATTATTTAATTTTTGGTCATCGCCATCAGAAAGTAGACATAAAAATAGGAGAAAAATCAAGATTCATTCTTTTAGGAGACTGGATAAAAAACTTTTCGTACGGAGTTTTTGATGGCGAAAAATTTGAGCTACTAAAATATAAGTAAGAACGCTGAAGAAAGATAAGAACGTTGGACACTATGGAAAAAAGAATTTTCACTCGAATAATAGGAACCGGAAGTTACCTACCACCTCAAATCATAAAAAATAGTCACTTTCTGAATTATGAATTCTTTGAACTTTCGAAAAAGAAAATCGAAGGAAAAACCAACGAAGAGATTATTCAAAAATTCAGAGAGATTACAAATATTGAGGAGCGGCGTTATGTCGCAGAAGATCAGCAAACTTCCGACATTGCGGTTTTAGCTATAAAAGATGCCTGCGAAACAGCAGGCATTTCGTTGGACAGTCTCGACTTTATTATTATCGGTCATAATTTTGGCGACATCCAACACGGAAATGTGCGCACCGATATTTTACCCGGCCTGGCCAACAAAGTAAAAATGAAGTTGAAACTAAAAAATCCTTCTTGCATTTGCCACGACATTATTTCCGGTTGCCCGGGTTGGACACAGGCAATGATTACTGCCGATGCTTACATAAAAAGTGGTTTTATGAAACGCGGGGTTGTGGTTGGGGCCGATGTGTTGTCGCGAATTTCAGATCCGCACGATCGCGATTCGATGATTTATGCAGACGGTGCCGGTGCAACAATTGTTGAAGGAATTGAAAGCGATGAACCAACCGGAATTATTGCACACGCCAGCCGTTCCGATTCGGTTAAGTTTGCCAACCTTTTAACACTTGGCGAATCGAATAATCCTGATTTTGGTGGCGATGAGTTGTTTATAAAAATGGTGGGACACAAACTCTATATTTACGCAATTAATACGGTTCCCGGATTGGTTAAAGAAAGTTTAGATAAAGCTGGATTGGATTTATCCGATATTAAAAAAGTATTTATTCATCAGGCCAACGAAAAAATGGACGAAGCGATCTTAAGTAATCTCTTTAAGTTATACAACGAGCCAAATATTCCGGAAGGAATTATGCCAATGAGTATCCGAATATTGGGGAATTCGTCGACAGCGACTGTTCCAACTTTGCTCGATCTAGTTCTAAAAGGTAAAATGGAAGGGCAGGAAGTGAATAAAGACGATTATACTGTTTTGTGCTCGGTGGGTGCCGGAATGAACATCAATTCGATTGTTTATAAGTGGTAAAAACTGTTGGATGGTTATTGATCATTCGTGAAATATAAATCATTAAGAGAACCGTTTCTTTTATCAATTGAATAGAAGGAACGGTTCTTTTTTTTATCCTTAATCCAATAACCAATACCCAATACTCAATACTCAATACTCAATAACCAATACCCAATAACTTTTTTATTCTTTTACCACTGAATAGGCGTCAGGCCATTTTCTTTTAAAAACTCATTGGTTCGGCTAAAATGATGGTTGCCAAAAAAACCACGACTTGCCGAAAGTGGCGACGGATGAACCGAAGTCAGTACCAAATGTTTTTTCTGATCGATAAATTTTCCTTTGCTGATGGCATAATTTCCCCACAAAATAAAAACCACATTTTCCTTTTCGTCGTTTATTTTATGAATTACGGCGTCGGTAAATTGTTCCCATCCTTTTTTCTGGTGAGATCCGGCCTGGTTTGCGCGGACAGTTAATGTCGCATTTAACAGTAAAACGCCCTGCTCTGCCCACGATGTAAGATTTCCACTTGCCGGAATTTCTTTATTTACATCGTTTTTTAATTCCTTAAAAATATTACGTAAACTCGGAGGAAAGAGTACTCCGTCGTTCACCGAAAAACAAAGTCCGTGTGCTTGTCCCGGTCCGTGATATGGATCTTGCCCGAGAATCACCACTTTTAAATTGTTAAAAGAACACTGATTAAATGCATTAAAAATGAGTCTCCCGGGAGGATATATTTTTTGTGTTTTGTATTCTTTTCGTACAAAGTTGCTCAATTCAACAAAATAGTTTTTCTCAAATTCAGCAGCCAATTGTTTTTTCCAGCTTTCGTCGATCTTAACTTCCATACCAATTATTTTTTCGATGATCTAAAATAGGAAAATATACTGCCTTTTTGATTTTGGTGATTACTTTTTTCTTTTCTTCAGCAATGCTTCTTATACATTTTGTATTTTTAGCCTTCAATTGATTAAAATATGGAATTAGTT
>JBNKOT010000566.1:0-4058 GCA_050294855.1 Draconibacterium sp.
TTATTTTAGCTTTACAAATGCATTGGATTTACCGCTGTTTACAATGGCATTGAAGACAAACAAGATTTATTTCAATATTTGGAAGAATTTAGGTTTAAATATCTGACACAGGCATCAGCCGCACATCCATCTTCTGGTTTGTTTTGATGAATTATTACTGAATTTCCTATTTTATTTTGTTATTGAATAATGTTTATTTACTTTCCGCGCTTTGTTGAAAACTGAATTACCATTATTAAATTATGGAGAAATACACCAAATTTAAACAATTACTCGAAAGCCTGGAAAACGATTATTTTTTCTATTCTCACGATTTAAACGGAAATTACCTTTATATAAGTCCGTCGGTAGAAAAAGTGCTGGGATATTCGGTTGAAGAAGCTCGCGGAGGAATTGTAAAGCACATGACCGATAGTGAACTCAACAAAACCACCATTGATACCCTAAAAAAAAGTGCTTCGGGCGAAAAACAAAAAACTTTTGAACTCGAGGTTTATACCAAATCTAGAGAAATCCGCGTCATACAAATCACAGAATCGCCACTATATAACGAAAACAAAGAACTGGTTTCTATTGAAGGAATTGCACATGATATTACTGAAAAAAAGAAATCGGAAAAAATCATCAGACTACAAAATGTAGAATTGATGCAGCAAAAAGAAAACCTTCAGAAAACGCTGGAGAATCTGCAAAGTACTCAATCGCAATTAATTCATTCCGAGAAACTGGGCGCACTGGGGCATCTAATTGCTGGAATTGCACACGAAATAAATACCCCGATTGGAGCGATTCAGGCATCGGTTGAAAACATCACCACTTCGCTGGACTCTTCAGTCAACAATCTTTTTAAACTCTTTACCGGCCTGACAAAAAAAGAATTGAGAACTTTTTTGGTCATTATGGGGATGATCGAAAGAAAGAGAGCACCCTTAACTTCGAAAGAAAAAAGAGAGGCAAAAAAAATTATCAGAGCTAAACTCACCGAAGCAAACATTGATAATTACATTAGTATTTCGGATTTAATTCTTTATTTAAAATTAGACAATAAAATAGATAAAATAATTCCTTTACTCAACACCGATGATCCCGAGTTTATTTTAAAAGCAATAAAAGACATCTATTCGGTCAGAAAAAATTCGGAAAACATAAAATTGGCGGTCGACAAAGCATCGAAAGTAGTGCTTGCGCTAAAAAAATTCTCGCACAAGGATCAAGGAGGAGAAAAGGAAAAAGCGAATGTAATCGAGAACATTGAAACCGTGCTCACCCTGCATTACAACCAACTAAAACAAGGAATTGAACTTGTTCGTGATTTTGAAGATGTTCCGTTTATTTTCTGCTATCCCGATGAACTCATTCAGGTTTGGTCGAACCTGATTTCGAACGCCATGCACGCCATGAATTATAATGGAAAACTAACCATATCGGTTAAAAATCGAGGGGATAAAATTCTAGTAAGTATTAAAGACAACGGTGCTGGTATTCCGGAAGAAATTAAAAATCGGATTTTCGAACCTTTTTTTACCACAAAAAAAGCGGGTGAAGGTACAGGAATCGGTCTCGATTTAGTGAAAAAAATTATTGCCAAGCACGATGCTCAAATCGAACTTGAAAGTATTGTGGGAGAAGGAGCAACATTTATAATAACATTACCAATAAACTAAAAAACATGGTTAAAAAAGCAATTGTTTGTGTCGACGATGAAAGTATAATTATTGATAGTTTGGGAGAACAAATTGAAAACATGTTTGGTGACGAATATTTTTATGAAGCTGCTGAAAATGCGCAGGAAGGCATGGAAGTTATCAATGAATTATATGAAAATAATATTGAGGTACTCGTCATCGTTTCGGATTGGTTAATGCCCGGGATGAAAGGCGATGAATTTCTTGTTAAAGTTCACGAGAAATTTCCAAATATGGTAAAGGTATTATTAACCGGACAAGCCGACCAAAGTGCGATTGAAAATGCAAAACAAAATGCAGGACTTCACGGATATTTGAGTAAACCATGGACGGCCAATGAATTGGAAAATGTAATTAGAACCGGGTTATCAAACATTAATAAAAATTCTTAAAATGAGCAAACAAGTCATTTTATGTGTCGACGATGAAGAAATAATTCTGGAGGCGCTTCAGGAACAGCTCGATTCTTCTTTTGGAGAAGAATATGTTGTAGAAACGTCTGATAGCGGCGACGATGCACTAGAGTATTTTGAAGAATTGCTCAAAGAAGGCAAACAAATTCCGGTAATTATTTCTGACTATATCATGCCTGGAATGAAAGGTGATGAGTTACTGAAAAAAGTGCACAAGTTATCTCCTGGTTCACTTAAAATATTATTGACAGGACAAGCGAGTATAGAAGGGATCAGCAACGCCATAAACAATGCTCAACTTTACCGCTACATTGCAAAACCCTGGGACAAAGACGATCTTGTACTAACCGTAAAAGAAGCCATAAAAAGTTTTTTACAGAGCGTTAAAATCGAAAAGCAGAATAAAGAATTGTTGATTTTAAATGCTTCGCTCGAAGAAAAAGTAAAACAGCGTACCAAAGAACTTCAGATTGCCAACGCATCAAAAGACAAGTTTTTTTCGATAATAGCTCACGATTTGAAAAGTCCGTTTAATGCGTTAATGGGGCTCTCCGAAATTATTATCGATAATTGGGACGATATGTCGGATCATGATAAAATCGATTTGATCAAAAATATTCATACATCGTCGAAAAACACCTTCAATTTATTGCAAAACCTGTTGGAATGGTCGCGATCGCAAACCGGAAGAGTGAAAGTGAATGCAACAAATTTTTCGCCTAATCGGGTTATTCACGAAAACGTCAATGTTCTCTATCAACACGCCGACAATAAAAGTATAACACTAAAGATTTCGGTGCCGGAGGAATACCGTTGTTTTGCCGATGAAAACATGATTTCGACTGTTTTCAGAAACCTGATTTCGAACTCCATTAAGTTTACCAACAGCGGAGGATTAATTGATATTTCGATGACTCAGAAAGACGATTTTCTGGAGTTTTGCATTGCCGACAATGGTATTGGGATGTCGGAAAAAACGCTGAATAATTTATTCAATATTACAGAAAAAGTACAGCGAGTTGGCACAGCTAACGAAACAGGCACCGGGCTAGGACTAATGCTTTGCAAAGAATTTATCGAAAAAAACGGAGGAACTATTTTTGTTGAAAGCGAGCCAGAGCATGGCAGTCAGTTTTATTTCACAATTCCGGTGGCAAACGATTAAATTTCTTTTGTTAATTCATCGATAAAATCGTGCAGACGTTCATCGAGCAATGGTTTTAATGTGTCGTTTACTTTTTTATGGTACACATTTAACCACGAAATTTCGTCGCCTGTCATTAATTCCTTTTTAATCAATCGGGTATCTATCGGACAAAGCGATAAAGTTTCGAATCCTAAAAATTGACCGTATGCTGTTTTTTCGCCTTCGACACAAACCATCATATTTTCGGTTCGGATACCGTATTCTCCTTCACGGTAAAATGCAGGTTCGTTCGACATTACCATTCCCGGTTCGATCATGTTTTCGTTATACTCTTGCCGGATTGCAAACGGTCCTTCGTGAACATTTAAAAAATGTCCAACTCCGTGTCCGGTTCCATGTCCGTAATTCATGCCGTTTTCCCACAGCGGTTTCCGCGCTAAAATATCTAAATGACAACCTTTTGTTCCGTACGGAAATGTTGCTTTGCTTAAACCGATCATTCCTTTTAGTACCAAGGTATAATCGATTTTTTGCTGCTCGGTAATTTCGCCCAAAACAACAGTACGTGTAATATCTGTGGTACCATTTAAATACTGCCCTCCCGAATCGAAAAGTAAAATTCCATCGGCATCGACCAATTTAGCGTTGTCTTTTCCGACACTTAAATGTACGATTGCCCCGTGTTCTTTATATCCCACAATCGGAGGAAAACTTTCGCCTTTAAAATCGGAT
This sequence comes from Draconibacterium sp., assembly GCA_050294855.1. Lineage (GTDB taxonomy): Bacteria > Bacteroidota > Bacteroidia > Bacteroidales > Prolixibacteraceae > Draconibacterium. Next base: position 3,978 of record JBNKOT010000566.1, read on the forward strand.
TGTTTGGCCCTGAATTCTGTGAGTTTTTGACTGATTGCATGTTCAGAAATTTCGGTTTTTCCGATATTCGAATTTAACCAG
>JBNKOT010000567.1:0-4469 GCA_050294855.1 Draconibacterium sp.
TCGAAAGTAAATACCACTGAATTTTACTATTTGAGTCGCAAAAATGGATGGTTTCACATTTATCGGTACAACACAAATGGCGAACTCCTTCAGCAAATTACAAACGGAGAGTGGGAGGTAACCGGCATTTTAGGATTCGATGAAAAAGAAAAAAATGTGTTTGTGGAAGCAACGCTGGATGATCCACTCGAAAACCAACTTTATAAAGTCGAAATTAAAACCGGTAAAACAAAAAAATTAAGTAACGAAGCGGGAGTTCATCACGGAAATTTAAGTCCGGGAGCAAACTTTCTAATCGATAGCTGGAATGGTACAAATGTTCCGGGTAAAACAGATCTGATCGCTGCTAAAGGTAAATTGGTTCGGAATTTACAGACAGCAAAAGACCCGCTCGAAAATTATGAACTGGGTGAAAATACCCTGGTAATTTTAAAAACAGCTGATGGAAAAACAGATTTGCATGCACGTTTGATCAAACCTGTAAATTTCGATCCCAATAAAAAATACCCGGTAGTGGTTTATGTATATGGCGGCCCACATTCGCAGCTTGTCGATAAAAGCTGGCACAACAATGCACGCTGGTGGCAATATTACATGGCATCGCAGGGATTTATCGCTTTTACACTCGATAACCGCGGGACCAATAATCGTGGCCGCGACTTTGAAACTGCTATTCACGGTCGGTTGGGCATGTTGGAAACCGAAGATCAAATGAAGGGTATCGATTATTTAAAGTCTTTGCCATACGTCGATCAAAACAGAATTGGTGTTCACGGCTGGAGTTACGGTGGTTTTATGACCCTCAATTTGAAATTGAAACATCCCGAAATTTTTAAAGTTGCTGTGGCCGGTGGTCCGGTTGTAGATTGGAGGTTGTACGAAATTATGTATGGCGAACGATACATGGACATGCCGCAGGAAAATCCCACCGCTTATAAAAATGCAGATATGACCAATTACGTTAAAAATCTCGACGGTAAATTGATGTTAATTCATGGTGTGCAGGACGAAACAGTTGTGATGCAACACAGTATGAAATTTATTCGCGAGTGTGTGCAGCAAAATAAACAGGTCGATTTTTTTGCATACCCGATTCATCCACACAATGTGCGAGGAAAAGACCGGGTGCATTTAATGGAAAAAGTAAGTATGTATTTTATCGAAAATTTATAGCATTTTATGCCTGATCGGCATTGAGAATTTGCAATGCAAAAATTGAATGCACAGACCGGGAACTCAAATCTGTGTTGACTTGTTTATTATTCTAAAATTAAATGCAGCGGCACAATACGTTTTCGTGAGGAAATGATATTTTTGCAAGGTTTCATGAAACAAAACATCGTTTGAAGAAAAATAAATTATATCGTCGATTCTTTATTCTGACTGGCTTTGCCCTTTTATTAGCGATTGTTCCTTTTTCGTTAAAAGCGCAGAACGACACTATTTCCGATTCGTTTAAAACACAATTTACCCAAAATCTGATTGAATTAGGCGAATTATATTGTTGGCATGATTCTACTTTTTATCCGGGAAAATTTAAGCTGAATCCGATTGGAAATGTTGAAGCGAAATTCAAAGAAATCGACCTATCTTTTTTTTCTGATTACAACGATAAAACTGAATTGTATCTTCGGTTTCTTGAAAATTTACCGGTCAATCAAAAGCAAAATTTTATTCGGTTTTTTTCTTTTTTTGAAAAAGACTTTGAGGCTGCTCTTGAACATCAGGGATTGCCACTTGATTTTAAATACCTGGCACCTGCTTTTTCTGCAATGAATCCAGGCGCCGAAACTTCGGATAAAAGCGCCGGCGTATGGGAACTGACCCATTTTCAAGCTGTTTTAAACGGACTCCAAATTAATAAATTTGTAGACGAACGTTTCGATGTTTTGCTATCGACAGCAGTGGCGGCAAAACAAATCAAACAGAATTTTATTCAGTTTAAAACGTACGATTTAGCCATTTTGGCGTATCTTTTCGGAAATGTAAAAGTCAGAAATGCGATTCGTGGGGCTGAAGAAAATGGAGGAGAAGCGGTGGATTATTTGCCGGCTGCTTACCTCGAAAAAAAAGCATTGGTTCAGGCAATTTCCATTCTTCTAAACGAAAACCGGTTTATAGAAAATATTGATCCTTTAGCTAAAATTGCAAATCCCGACACCGCGAATGTAAATCGTCAGTTGCATTTAAAACAAATTGCCGATGTACTTGGAATTTCCTTCCAACAATTGCAAAATCTAAATCCTCAGTTTAAATTTTCGATCGTTCCGGGAAATGAAAAATCGCATAAAATTATCCTTCCGGCAGGGGAGTGGGACGATTTTGTGTTGTGGCAGGATTCGATTTATAATACCTACGATTCCTCACTTTTTCAACTGGTGACACAAAAAATTGAATATCCACCTTCTCCAAATCGGAAATACGCACGCGAGCCGGTGAAAGATCTGGAAATTGAGGGAAAAACCAAAGTTAAGTACCGAATAAAAACCGGCGACGTTTTGGGTATAATTGCAGAAAACTACGATGTGCGGGTGGCTGATTTAAAATATTGGAACAACATTTACAACGAACGAAGAATTCAGGCAGGCAAATTTCTCGATATTTTCGTGGATGAGGACAAAGCAGATTATTACCTGAGTTTGGCAAACCCAAAAAAAAAGGAAACATCAACCAACTCTTTTTCTGATGAATTTCGAAAAACCTCGACTTTAAAAGTATTTGAAGAATTAAGTGCTGCAAAAAGAATAGAACACACGGTTAAACGTGGCGAATCACCATACGTTATTGCAAAACAATACAAGGGAGTAAGACCCGAACAGATTTTGGAATGGAACCATATTGATGATGCCCGAAAAATACAAATTGGTCAAAAACTAATTGTTTATATTTTGAATGAAACCCGTTAAAACCATATTATTCGTATTTGGAGTTTTTGCTTTGCTGGGATCAACGATGATACTTGTGCCCGCACAGGGAATAAAATTGGGGCAGTTTACCTTTCACATGCCAACCTTTTCTGAAATATTCAGCACTACTGATGAATCAACGGTTAACGTAACGGAAATTCTGGAGCATGAATTTGATCTCGATTCGTTGGTCGATATGGAGATGGATTCAGCGTTTTTGGCTCCTGTTGAAAAGGAAGTTAGAAAAGCGAGTTACGATTCGTTGGTTCGGTCGATACATAAAATTGAACTTACAGCAGAAGGGCATCAGAATCTGGATCAATTCTTCGAAAAATTGCACAAAGATTCAACGGCGCGTGTAATGCATTACGGCGACAGTCAGATTGAAGGCGACCGGATAACAAGTTATATCCGCAATAAACTACAGGTAAAATTTGGCGGAACAGGAGTTGGACTTCGACCGGCCTTGCAACCTTACGATTATGTTTTTAGCGCCATTCAAACCAATTCCAGTAACTGGAAACGTTATCCAATTTACGGGAATGTTGATTCGCTGGTGGAACACAATCGTTACGGAGTAATGGGGGCATTTTCGCGTTATGCACCATTAACAAGCGATACCATTCCTTTTCGCGATTCGATAATTTATGAAAGTGAATTAAGTATTTCCTCGTCGAAAATAGCCTACAACCGGGTAAAAGAGTACAAACGTATGCGTTTGTTTTATGGAAATACCAAACGTCCGGTTCAGCTAATGGTATTTGCAAAAACCGATACAGTTTTAAGCGACACATTACAGGCGAACCTTAAATATGGCATAATTTCAACGCTCTTGCCAGATTCGACAAATAGTATTTCGATGAAATTTTCGGGCTACGACAGTCCCGATATTTATGGGATTGAATTGGGTGATACCAGCGGAATAACTGTCGATAATATTGCTTTGCGCGGAAGTTCAGGAACCATTTTTACCAAAGCAGATTTCGAGGAGAGTGCAAAAATGTACAACGATTTAAAACCCAATCTTTTTATTCTCCAGTTCGGCGGAAACGTTATGCCGTACATTAAAAATCAGCAAGCGATCGATCGTTACGGACGTTGGTTTGCCAGTCAGATCAACCGAATAAAATTGCTTTGTCCGAATGCTGCAGTCCTTGTAATTGGACCAAGCGACATGTCAACAAAAAAGAAAGATAAGTTTGTTACTTACGATTATTTGCCTGCAGTTGTAGAAACCTTACGGCAAGCAGCATTGAACAACGGTTGCGGATATTGGGACATGTACAGTGCGATGGGCGGGCATAACAGCATGCCGGGCTGGGTAAATGCCGAGCCGCAACTGGCACGTCCCGATTATACCCATTTTTCGCCCCGCGGAGCAAAACTGGTGGCCAATATGTTTTACAATGCACTGATTTTGGAATACAATAATTATTTGAAAACTGCCCAATGAAACGAGGAATAATCATATTGTTTTTATTGCATGGCTGCACTGTTTTTGCACAGGAAAACGCGTATTTATACCAGGTAAATCAGCACAATTTTATCCGCTATGATTTAAAT